>JAOZMQ010000043.1 GCA_029934195.1 Candidatus Cloacimonadota bacterium
TTTTTTTTCACATATAGCTTCATTTTAGTAGCAAGCATTTTTTTATTGATTTCAATTTGTTATCAATAGTTAATTTATAGAAATAGATACCTGAACTTACAATGTTATCTAAATCATCATCTCCTTGCCATACAATAGAATGTTCTCCTTTTAAGAAATGATCATTTGTTAGAGTTTTAATTTTCTGATTTTTGACATTGTAAATTGACAACTCAACATTGGCATTCTTATTTATCGAAAATAAAATATTTGTTATTGGATTAAAAGGATTTGGATAATTAGAGAGAAGAAAATCATTTTGAGAAGCTAATATTTTTTTATCAAGATCAACATTGTTATTCATATCTAATTTTAAAGCAACAGGTCGATGGTTTGAAAGATATTCATCATATTCTGCCCATCCACCGTCTAAAAACATATCAACTTTTATTGTACTAACTTGAGAATCATCATCATCAAAGATTTCAAATAATTCATTTGTAATAAGAATGTGATCAAAATGAGCTGATGGTGGTAATGACCAATTGCTTGAACTTCCCATAGCAATACTCATATCTGCAAATTGATAATTTTCTTCATCATCAAGAAAGCATTGAAACACATTTGAATTACCCGTATCAGTTAAAGAATCGTTCAAATCTCCAAGTAAAATGACATTAAGATCATCATAATTTTGATCAATGAATTCCTTCAATCCGATGCAGGCTTCTCGTCTTCTATTTTCACTTTCTGGATCACTCATTGCTTTTAAATGATTATTGATAATTGTGATATTTGTATTTTGCCAATTGATTACAGAAACAAGTGGATAACGAGGATAAATGTAATAATTTCCACTGAAAAGAGTATATGTTGAAATAATATTTATGTCATTTGTTTTATACAAATATGCCAGATTCACGTCATAAGCTGCACTATTCGAACGAAAACCATCCCAACCAGTTAAAGCATTTCTAAGCTCATCAAATGAGACAACATCTTCAATTTCTTGCAAAGCAATGAAGTCAACATCAAGTGCTAAAATAATATCGATAACCAGATTAATAGTTTCTTCATTATGTTTGGGAAAATGTTCCAAATTCCAAGTTACAATATCAAATGTTGAGTCTGAACCAAATGTCATATCATCAAAAGAAAGATGTTTTATGTCGTTTGAGGATCTTGGATGTAATCCATAATTACTAAAAGAATAATCGACAATACCCGTAATGGAAGAAAAACATTCCCCGAAATATGGTGATGAATAAGTAAAAATTCCATTGTCTATTTGGCATTCACCGCTTCCATCATCAACATACCATTCTCCGTATTGATTTGGTAATTCGGTAACAGAAATGTTGTTAATTGTTACCAAAACACTTTCATACATTTCTTCATTAGAAAGATCATTTGTGGATATTTCTGTAGGCAATGGAAGAGGATTTCCTGAACTGATAACACTAATACTTGCAGAAATAATCTCTGTAAATCCGTAATATTCGGAAACAGTTCCGGTTACTTCAACGTTGTCTCCTATTTGAACCCCGGTATCAGGATGATAAATGTAAATTCCACTCCAAGCTCCACCATCATTTTCAGAGATAAAGAAATAGTTCTCACCATCGTTATAATATCCGGTTGCTGTAACAATTCCGGTAATCGTTACGATCTGACCTTCAAGAGGTGAATCTCCAGAAGGGTCAACCGTGAACTGAATATCAGAAATAGTTGTTGAAAATATTGCTGTGATAGATAAGTAAATAATTAGTAAAAGCAAAATGTGTTTCATTTTAATATCTCCTTTTTATAATACTGATTAATTCCGAATTTAAATAAGCTATAATCATTATATTTGAAGAAGAATTAAAAATAATTGCTAATTATGACAATGAATTTTTATAAAAAAATACACTTATTATTAGATTAAAAGAATTCACAAAAACTTCTTGACATAAAAACGGCAAATTTCTTCTTAAAACAATCTTTTGCCGAAGTGGTGAAATAGGTAGACGCACTGGACTCAAAATCCAGCGGACTTTTAGTCCGTGCCGGTTCGATTCCGGCCTTCGGCACCATAAAAAATTGGGGGTACTAACCTAATAATTGTTACAAAGGAAATCACAAATTTTTAAAAGTTTTTTTATATACTATAAATATGTCATAATTACTTTGGATAATATTGGAGGTACCATAGTATGAACACACAAAAAATAATATTGCTTTCAGCAATAATTGCCGTAATAATGCTTGTCCCAAATTTTTTACAAGCAACTTCAGAAGCAGGTGTAATTTTTCTATTAATTGAACCGGGGTCAAGACCTGGTGGTATGGCAGAAGCTCATGTCGCACAAGTTGATGATGCATTTGCAGCCTATTGGAATCCGGGAGCAATGGCATTTAACCGTAAAACACAAACAGCATTGATGCACTCAAATTGGTTGGGTGATGTCGATGGTATTGACGATATTTATCTTGAATATCTTGGGTTTAATAAGTTTATTGAAGATGTTGGAAATATCGGAATGAATATTACATATCTTACCTATGGAAAGCAAACAAGAACAAATGAAGCAGGTACAGAATTAGGTACTTTCTCAAGTTATGAGGTCGCAGCCGGTTTAACTTATGGTGCTCAAATGAGTCCGCGTCTTGGGCTTGGTGTAAATTGGAAATTCATTCTTTCTGATCTCGCACCTGAAGGAACAGGGAATACTGAAACTGATGTTAAAGGAAGAGGTATGAGCTGGGCTTTTGATTTTGCTCTCAAGTCAAAAGGTGTGAATTTTGGTAAAATAGCAGTTTCCCCATATAATGGTATTATTGCCATTTATAATGGTATAGGATCTTTAGTCGGATATGATGCAGCTAATTATTATAATGGATTGAACTTTCTTGTCGATAATTTAGATTTTGGTGTTAATTTACAGAATGTAGGACCGGATATTACATATATCAATGAAGACCAAAAAGACCCATTACCAATGAATTGGAGAATCGGCTTCTCTTATAGAGCTTTAGAATCAGACTTCAATAAGCTAACAATAAATGCTGACATGAACAAAGTTATGGCAAATCGTGATCATGGTTCACTTGAGAGAATTTATCATGGTTGGTATGACGAAGATCTTAGTTATGAAATTGACGAAGCTATTTATAGTATTGGTGGAGAATACGTTTATTTAAATCTTCTCGCTCTTAGAGCAGGATATATCCGTGACCTGATTGGAAGTATTGAAGGACCATCTTTTGGTGCCGGTATCCAATATGATTTCAGTGGATATAAACTTTGTGCTGATTTTGCAATGCAAGAAGGTGGAGATCTTGTAGATTATAACAAGACCTTTACGCTTACTCTTGAGTTCTAAATGGCTTTGAGAAATTTTACATTAACCTCACTTTTCGTGGGGTTATTTCTTATGTCTGGAAGTCTGTTTTCACAAACAAAATTAGAATTGTTTAAACTTCCAAACACAAAATTGAAAAAAATTGTTCGTCATCCGGTAGAAGAATATTTTGGTGGCGTAAATGATAAAATTGATTTCAATGAAAGAGGTGCCAATAAATTATTGGTGATGTTAGTTGATTTCGAGCTGGAAGAAATTGATGATCCAACTACAACCGGAAACGGTAAATTCTTAACATCTCAAGAGGATATTGACAATTATCCTATCTCTCTTGGTAAACCACCTCATGATCAGGAATTTTATGATATTCAATTACAAGCAATGCGATATTATTATCAAGCAGCAAGCTTCAATTCCTTTAATCTTGAATATGATATTTATCCTCTACAGAATGCAAATACTTATACATTACCACAAAAAATGTCTTATTATAATCCTGTAGGGGCTTCAAACGAATTAATGATTTCTCGGTTTGAAGAATATTTTAAGGATATATTTGAAACTGTAGATAAAGATCCGGATGTAAGATTTTCCGATTATAAACATTTTATGGTAATTCATGCCGGAGCAGATTTTCAACATGATAGAAATGGTGACACGCCATCAGATATTCCTTCTTTTTTTATGAAAGTTTACGATGATCAAAAAGTTGTTGTTGACGATGGAGAAACAACTATTTCCTACATGTGTAATGTTCCTGAAACAATAGTACAAGATACAACAATTGATGAATCCGGTGAATATGCTCAAGGTTATGGATATGGGGTTGTAAATGGCTCATTTGCTCATGAGTTTGGTCATTCTCTCGGATTACCGGACTTGTATGGAACAACAACAAATTATCCGGGAGTCGGATATTTTGATTTGATGGATAGTGGTGGAATGGTACAACTCGGATTAGGTTTCGATGAAACCGGTATGCCGGCAACCTCCAATTCGCTACATTCAATTTATAATATTGAAGGGGCTTTGGTTGCTTTATTTGGAGGTTGGTCAAGAGTTTTTCTTTGGGAAGATTATTTTAGAAGTAAAGGAATCTTGAAGGATATTTCAGAATTCAATCTCAATGATTCCATAGAAGTTATTGCTTCCGATGTTCCTTTCCCGGCTTTTGGACTTCAAGAAAATCAAGCTTATTTTATAAAAATTCCATTAAATGAAAAAGAATATATAATTATAGAAAACCGTCAAACTGATCCGGATGCTGATGGATTTACTGGAGCTCAAACAGATTTAGAATCTTCTCGAGTTGTTTTATATCCAATCGATATTAACGATCAAAGGACGTATCAATACGATTACATTTTGCCCGGTTGGTTAGATAAAAATGGGTATGCTGTTGGTGGTGGATTATTAATGTGGCATGCTGATAGTAAAATTATGTTTGATGAGGGAATCACCGATGATGAAGGTCATTTCCAATCCAATTTTGCTGCAAATCGTATTAATATTTTTCATTCAAGACGAGCAGTTAGGATTCTTGAGGCGGATGGCTTTGATGATATTGGCAATGTTTATTCTCGATTCTGGTATGGAACTGCATTTGAGTATTTCTTCAAGAAGAAACCGGTAATTGATACTTTAGGATACTTCTCTCATTGGTCAGATGAAATTGCAGTTGATAATATTGATTCTGAGACAATTCCCGCTCTAATTAGTAATGAGGGTGAACCTTCTTTGTATAAAATCTTTGATATAGATTCCATACATTATGATGATTATAAAAAATCTGCAAGAATTGTGTCTTTTCGTATTGGATCCAAAATTTTTGATCATACAGAAAAAATAGAAGCTGTATCCTTAGATTCAATTGTTGCTTTTGGAAATATCAATGAAGAGATGGAATTTCCAATCTTTGGTGCGGACTCTTTAGAGATTATCTATAAAGATGATAGTGAATGGAAAAATCTTTTGAATAGTGCTTTGCCAGTCGATATTAATCCAACATATAATCCAATATTGGTTGATTATGATAATGATGGAGATCAAGAATATATTGTAGTTGATGAGAATAAAGTGTTTTCAGTAACGACAATTGGGGGAGATTTTCCTGAGAATATTTTTGATTCAGATTCTACAATTATTGAACAACCTCTCGCTGTTATTAAAGATGATATTACCTATTTGACAATTTCTACATCGGAAAAATTGATTCTTTATACATTGAATCAAACTCATTTCTTTGATGAAATTAAATCTGCAAAATGTATTTTTGATGGTGAGAATCTTATTGCTATCTCTAAAAACTTCTTTTATGAGATTTCTTTAGAACACGGTAATCCGACTATTTTACGAAGAATTGATCTTGGTTTTAATTCCGGTGCTTATGTTCCAATTGCTCTAAATTCTAATGATGATGCAAATTTGAAAGAAGTATTTCTTCAAAATCATAAAGGGAATGTGTATTCCATAAAAGATGATTCTGTGAGAGAAATATTCTCAATAGAAGATTACGGATTAACAAACACTTCTCAACTTGCTCTTGGAAAACTTCTTGATGACGGACGAATTTATCTCGTTTTTGGAGCAGAAGATAAAATCTTTACGATAACAATTAATGGGACATTGGCAAATGGATTTCCTGTCTATGCTGAAAATAGATGTATCAAAAATCTTTCATTTCCTCGAATTATTGAACTAAATAATGAAACAATAATTTTTATAGAAGATGAATCTCAGGGGTATCTTGCTGTTAATGAATCTGGTGAAATCTGTACAGAGTATTCCTTTTTCTGGAATAAAACAACAATTGCAGACAACTTCTACTGGAATGAAAACGAAGAACGTCTTTATCATTTTTATCTGGATAATATCGGAATTTATGAGAATACAGAGAATTTATTGTTAAACAAAACCAATAATCTTTATGTCTCTTATTCTGATGATGTTATAGATAATCCTATTATTTGGAATGGTTATAGAAATCAAGGACAATCTGTTTATTATGGTTCGGAAAATTCAACCTTATCAGCAGATAAATTTACCGCATTTGCTTACCCTAATCCTGCAAAAGAAGGATATACAAGAATTAGAGTGGAAGGAATGGAAAAAAATATTGAAGTGAGAATCTTTGATATTGCGGCGAATCTAATTTTTAAACAAAACTATAAACTTGAACTCGGAAAATATCAAGATAATATTGTTGTTAATACTTCAAAAATGGCTTCCGGAGTTTATTATGCAGTCGTTAAATCAGGGGATAACACAAAGAAAGTTCCCATTGTAATCGAAAATTAAGGAGTTTTTTATGCTAAAAAAAATAATTACCATTTTCGCACTAACAATTTTATGTGTGACAATGTTTGCTCAAGAAATAGTAGAAAGTTCAGATGATGATTTCAATATGAACAACGAAATTATTAAGGTAAATTATAATAAAAAATCTGCAAAACGTGCAATGCTAATGTCAGCAATTGTTCCGGGAGCAGGGCAATTTTATGTAAATAAAACAGGAATAACTACCTATATATTTCCGGTAATTGAAGCTGCTTGTTGGGCTGGATATATCATTTATACTGGAGAAGGTAATGATCAAGAAGATGAATATAAAACTTATGTAAATGGTGAAAATATTAATTATGGACATGCTTATTATGATCCAGATAATCCTTCTTCAGTTTCTTCATATTCCGGAACAAGATACAATCGAGATTTTTTTAATTATTCAAAAGATAACATGGAAAATAGTTATCCAGCCAATTCAGTTTACAAAGAAAATCATTTCCATCTTGATGATAAGAATACTCAGCATTTCTATGAAGATATTGGAAAATATAATAAGTATGTTTTTGGTTGGGCTGATTGGTATTGTGAATATGTAGATGACGAAACCGGAAATATTGATTGGGCTGGTAAAGATTCAGGTGAATGGAATGGAAATTATTCTATGACTGACTCCGGAGATGGAGATGTACATGAACCGAATTCTGCAATGAGAGATGTATATAATGGTTTACGAGCAGATGCCGAAGATTCATTTGATATAGCGAGACTGTTTTTGTTTGGCGTAGCTTTTAATCATGTTGCAAGTTCTTTAGAGGCAGTTAGAGTTACAAAAAAATACAATTCAAATTATCTTTCTGATAACACAAAACCATCTTTAGAATTCCATACTGTAATGAAATCCACCGGTTTAACTCCTACGCTTTCTCTGGTTAAAAGGTTCTAATTCATGAAGCGACAAATATTACTTATCTTGGGAGCAATACTCTTTTTATCGATGTCAACGGCTATTCAAGCAAAAGAATTATCAATAAAAAGAGCAGTATTTTATTCTGCATTACTGCCAGGAAGTGGACAGCTTTATGCAGGAAATAATATTAAAGCTGTTGGCTATATGTCAGCTGATTTACTTATTTTTTTTTCCTATTTTCAATGTAATTTGAATGAAGAATACGCAATAGATAAATATGAAACTTTTGCTATTACGCATGCTGGAATACCGGAGAATATGGATGATGAATTTTACAAAACAATTGAGCATAATTATTCTGTCGATGAATACAATGCTAATTTAAGAAAAATTGCTCGCGATTATGTTATTATGTATCCAGATGAACATTCTCAAATTGAGGCTGAAGAGTTCCTCGAAGAAAATCTTAAACCGGTTGATCTTTGGAAATGGGATTCTAAAAAAAGTTATCTAAGATACAATGAACTTCGTACAGATAAACAAGAATGGGCATTATATGCAAATTTTGCAATTAGTGCAGCTCTGATAAATCGTTTAGTAAGTATGGTTGATGCAGTTGTTACAGTGAAATTTCAAAACAAAAAAAATAGATATTTAGGGAATTTGTCTGCAATTCCGGACTACAAAAATCAAGGAATGAAGTTAAATTATGAGTTTAAATTTTAGAAGAATCTCGATAATCTTCTTGTTTTGTATAGCTTTAACTTCTATTTATTCAGAAGAGATAAGTTATCGGAAAGCTATATTGAAATCTGCAATTGTTCCTGGTTGGGGTGAAGCTTCGATTGGTTATAAACGGGGATTTGTTTTAATGGCAACAGAAGCTTTTATTTGGGCTACGAATTTTTATTATAGCGAAGAATCTGATTTAACACATAAAGAATCTTTGGAAATTGCCAACAAATATGCAGGAGCAAATATTTCCAATAATGATAAGAAATATTTTGATGATGTTGCACGCTATATGAGTAGTAATGTTTATAATGATCCTGAGTTAAAAAAAATCAAAGAAGAAGCTGAAAATCTTCCTGAAGCTGATCAAGCTCAATACATTATTGATGAAAGTGCATTACGTTTGTATTCAGATGATTTAAGTTGGAAATGGGAAATTGCTGACCATAAATATCAATACAAAGTGTTACGTAAGGATTCTCTCGAATATGAAGATATTGCAAAGGCAATGATTGGAGTTGCAGTTCTGAATCGTGCAATTAGTTGTTTCGATCTTCTTTTAATAAAGAAAACTGTAAAAAATCAAAATTTGGATTATGGATTCAGATTAGATAAGAAAATGAATCCAAAATTTATTGCTTCCTTCAGATTTTAGGCATTAAAAAAGACAAGTTTTTTGTTAGGATAAATATGGAATACGATGTAATTAAAGATAAAGTTTTCACTCTGATAAAAAAGAATTCCATAATGAGAAGGTTTTTTTATTTTGCTCTTGATGTTTTGTTGCTTCGACAATCTCATGTAAAAAGAGCGATTAACAAGTTTTTCCATAGAAAGGATATAATCTCAATGTATGACGGTGGAGCTGGATTTTGCCAGTATTCAGATTATGTACTAAATAATTGGGAAAAATCTCAAATTTTTGCTCTTGATCTTAAAACCAATTATATGGAATCTTATTCAGAATATTTGAAAAAAAAGCGTGAAAGATTTCAATATGTTGGTGGAGATCTTACTGAATATCAACCGGATAGAAAATTTGATTTGATTGTTGCTATTGATATTTTAGAACACATTGAAGATGACATTATTGTTCTCAAAAATTTCCAAGCTTGTTTAAAAAATAAAGGGAAATTAATTATTTCAACTCCAAGTAATTTTGACGAATCTGCGAAATTTGTGGCTGAACATGTGAGACCCGGATATTCAAAAGAAGAAATTATTACCAAATTAGAAAAAACCGGATTCAGTATTGTTGATTTTAAATATACTTATGGATTTTGGGGACATTTGAATTGGTTATTGATGATGAAATTTCCTTTATCTTTATTAAGTAAATGTAAAATTATAGGTGTTTTTCTACCTTTTTATTATTTATTAGTTTTACCTCTATCAACTGTTTATAAAAAAATTGATTTGATTATTGAAAATAAAATTGGAACAGGAATTCTTGTTGTTGCTGAATTAAATAAACAATAGAAAAGTAACCATCTTGGTTACTATCTTAACAATGTGACAAAATAATAGTTACTTTCTTAAAATGTAACCAAGATGGTTACTTTCCAAGAATTTCATAAATAACATAACTAAAGGATAAAAATGAATATTCTGATTATTGGCAGCGGTGGACGCGAACATGCTATTGCAGATTCTTTTAATCGAAGTAGCAAGGTTGAGAAAGTTTTTGTTAGCCCCGGAAACCCCGGAATGAAAAATATAGCAAAACTTGTCTCTTTGCACGGGCTTGATGAAATGGAAGCTTTTGTAAAAAATAACAATATTAAAATTGTCTTTATTGGACCGGAACAACCTTTAGCAAATGGACTTAAAGATGAATTAACTGCTCGTGGAATTACAGCAATTGGACCCACAAAATCTGCAACAAGATTAGAAAGTAGTAAAACTTTTTCAAAGAAGATGATGAAAAAATACGGAATCCCTACAGCTGAATATGCAAGTTTTTCAAATTTTGAAGAAGCAAAAAAATATATTTCTGAATCCAAGCACCCACTTGTTCTAAAAGCAGATGGTTTAGCTGCCGGAAAAGGTGTGATAATTTCCAACAATAAAGAAGAAAGTTATCGTGCTTTGACTGAGATAATGAAAGATAAAAAATTTGGAGAATCTGGAAATAAGATTGTAATAGAGGAATTTTTGGTCGGTTGGGAGGCATCAATTTTTGCTTTTTGTGATGGTGAAAATTTCATTTCTACAGTTTTTTCACAAGATCACAAATCTCTTCTTGATGGTGACAAAGGTGTAAATACAGGTGGAATGGGTGCTTTTGCTCCTGTTTTAGAAGCTCAAAAATTTAAAGAAGATGTAGATGAAAATGTTTTTAAAAAAATCCTTGATGGAATGAAAAAAGAAAATTCTCCATTTTCTGGTGTTTTATTTGCAGGTTTAATGATCAATGGAAATGATTTTAAAGTATTGGAATTTAATTGTAGATTTGGAGATCCGGAAACTGAGGTGATTCTTCCATTATTGAAAACCGATTTTGTAGATATTTGTGAGGCTATTAAAAATAAGAAAATAAATAAAATTAATTTAGAATGGAAAGATAAATTTGCAGTTACTGTTGTTGCCGCTTCCGGTGGTTATCCGGAGAAATATGAAAAAAATCTACCAATTTTTATTCAAGATGGTTTAGTTTTAAATGATGAAAATAGATTATATTTTGCAGGTGTTAAAGAAGAAAAGAACAAATTATTTACTGCTGGAGGACGTGTATTGATGCTGACTGCTGTTGGAGATACGCTTAATGAAACGATTGAGCAAGTTTATGAAAATTTAGATAATATTCATTTCGAGAAATTGTTTTACAGAAAAGATATTGGGAAAAGAGATTTAAGTGAATACTAAATAAGGGGTTATGAATGATTAAGAGAGGTTTTATTGTACTTTTTCTGCTTATAAGTTTATCCATTTTTGCAGAAGAAGTTTTCAGAGTCATTGAGATAAATGAGAATTACGTAAAAGTAAAATTTGTTCTTCCGGATTTTATGATTGAAGAGTTAGAAGTAAGAGGAGAAGTATTTCATAAGATTATTTGCGAAGATGGAAATATTCACTCTAAAGAAGGATTTCCATTATTGCCATATTTTTCAGATATTGTCGGTTTGCCTGTTGATGGCTCAATGAACATGGAATTGATTTCAGAAATATCAGAATTCCGCGAAAATATAAATGTTTATCCGGCAGAGGAAATTGATACAGAAAATGAAGCAAG
This sequence comes from Candidatus Cloacimonadota bacterium, assembly GCA_029934195.1. Lineage (GTDB taxonomy): Bacteria > Cloacimonadota > Cloacimonadia > Cloacimonadales > JAOZMQ01 > JAOZMQ01. Next base: position 11,480 of record JAOZMQ010000043.1, read on the forward strand.
AGGGAGTAATTTCTATAAAAATTTTAATGCTTATAGAAGTACTTCTTATTATCCAAGAAATATAGTTGAAAACGGAAATAAAGCTTTTTTGGGTGATAGGCATTTTCAAGGATTTTTGGTAAATGCTTTTCAATTTAAACCATCAGAGCATAAATTGAAAATTATTAAAGAAGCTGTCATTGGAATTCATATTTCAGGTGACACATCAATAAATAGAGCTTGGAATGGAAGCACAAATTTTATTGATAAAGCTGGCGATGATTTCTTTATAAATAATCAATTCTCCAAAAAATGGAGAAAAGCGGTTGAATCAGAACCTTATACTCCTACAAATAGAAGTACACTTGTAAATGAAATTCAATTAATTGTTCGAGAAAATGGAATCTATAAAATTGATTACGATTATCTTGTTGATTCTGTTCAAGTTAGGCAGGATTCTCTCAATTTTAATTTAACATTTGATTGGGAAACAGTAGATCCTCATTATTTCGAGCTTTCCGATAAAAATGGTCCTATTCCTATAAGATTTGTTGGTGAAAGAGACGCTTCTTTTGATGAAGGTGATTATTTTGAATTTTATGGTGAAAGACACGCAGGAGAGAATTCTTATTATGACGATTATACAGAAGAAAATGTATATGTTCTTTCTTATACAGACCATTTTGGTGCAAGAATGGCAGTCGAAAATGCTGGTATAAATAATCTTGAACCTTTAACTTTGAATGCTTTTCAGGAACATCTCCATATTGAAGAACAGAATTCCTACCAAAAACTCGGATTTTATGGTTATCCAAGTTATGATTTGTATAAAGAAGATATTTGGTTCTGGAAGAAAATAACCGGTCCTAATAATTTAGATGAAACAGAATTTGTGCTTCATAATCCACTTCTTTCTGCAACCTATCAATTTGATGCAGAAGTTAGTTTAATGGGATATACGCATGATAAAAATATGAGTACATCAAGTCCAAATCATTCCGCAATAGTTAGTATTCAAACAGCAATAATTGATGATATACAATGGTATAATCAAGACGAGCAAATTTTCCGAAGAGAAGGAATCAATAATAGTGTTCTCGCTGATGGTATTAATAAATTATGGGTGATGGTCCCCGGTGATACTTATATGGAAAATGAACAAGTTTTGCTGGATTACATTGATATCACATATTGGCGAGAATTTATTGCCTTTGAAGATTATCTGAAATTTTCTAAACCAAATGATCCGTTTTATGAATTTGGAACTTATGAATTTGATATTGATAATTTTTCTAATGATAATGTTTCTGTATATAAAATTGGAGCCAGTTATCTTGAAAACATTCAAGTACTTCCGTTTACAGAGACAGGTGGAGCTCCCTTCAGAGTTGTCTTTCAAGATAGAATAAATTCTGATAATGTTGAATATATTGCTGTAACAGAAGATGAGAAAAAAATACCAATTGATATTAAGATAAATATTCCATCAGATTTAAAAAATCCGGCAACTTTATCAAATTATATAATAATTACAGCAACTGATTTTGTTGACGATGAAGGAACTCTTCTTTTTAAAGAAACTTGGGAGCAATATGGGCAACAGGTTTATGGTAAAGATATACGAGTTGAAATTGTTGACCAACAAGATATGGATGTATCTAATGGTCAAACCGGCGAAATTAT
>JAOZMQ010000361.1 GCA_029934195.1 Candidatus Cloacimonadota bacterium
AGATAAATCAGCTTGGTTCAGGTTTCTTCCAGTTAGGTATTTGGGATAAACAATAATTCTTAATTGTCTAATAATTTTTCTCTAACTTTACCGCTAACCATATCCATAATCCAAACAACAAAAGCAATCATCCACATAATAAGACCGACATTTTTCCATTGTAAAAGTTGTTGTTGTTGTTGAAGAGCCAGTCCAATACCACCACCACCGACAAATCCTACAATTGTTGCCATTCGTAAATTTATATCCCATCTATAAATAGTAAAAGCAAGAAAAGGAGACAATATTTGTGGAATTACTGCATAATACCAAATTTGAAAAGTATTAGCTCCAGTTGATTTAATAGCTTCAATTTGTCCTTTTTCAATATTTTCAATTTGTTCTGAATAAAGTTTTGTTAACGAAGCCATTGAGTGAAACATTAGTGCGAGCATTCCCGCAAAAGGACCAATACCGACCCAAACGCTAAAAACAATAGCCCAAACAATAGCTTCAATTGATCTTATCAATGTTGCGAGAGTTCTCACAATAATATAACCAGTATTTCCCAATACAGAACGAGGCATCAAATTTCGAGCAGCAAAAAAACTCAAAATAAAGGAAAAGGGAATTGCAAAAACAGTCGCTAAAAGTGCTAAATAAATTGTCTCAATCATAGCTGATAGCACAGGGATAAAGAGCTTAAAATTTGGATTAAATAAACCGGAAACAATTCTCCGAGAATTTCTAAATTTTGTGAAAAATTTAATAGGTTGAATTTCAACTAATATCCAACCAACAGCAAAAGTTGTAATCAATGAAACAATGATTTGTAATTTCCATAAATTCTGAAACTTTTTGTGCTTTTTCAAGATATTTAAGGAAAATTGACCAAGAGAATTTCCAGACAAATAAACAAAAAATGTTAAGATAATTGCAAAGAATAAATTATAAAAGAAAGATATCTGTAGAAATTCTTTTTCCAAAAAGTGAGAATAAAAAAATTGTAAACAAGCGATGAAATAAATATTTAGACTAAAATCAATAAGAATCGCACGGAAGATATTATAATTTTTTTTTAAAACATTCATCTAATTTCGACCTCTTCAGCATCTTTACCATAGATTTCTTTAAATTTTTTCTCATCAATTTCTTGTGCGGAACCATCAAAAACAATATTTCCATCTTTTAAGGCAATAACACGAGATCCATACTTTCTTGCTAAACTCAAGAAATGTAATGAACAAATAATTGTTATATGATCCTTTTTATTAAGTTCACTGAGATATTTCATTACAGAGTCAGCAGTCGCAGGATCTAAACTTGCAACCGGTTCATCTGCTAATATTAATTCTGGTTTTTGCATTAAAGCTCTTGCGATGGCGACCCTTTGTTGTTGTCCACCGCTTAATTTACTAACTTTTTTTTCTGCAAATTCGGATAAACTCACCCTTGCAATATTTTTTAAAGCTTCTGTTTTTAGTTGCTTATTTGCCTTAGGGAATAGTGTATCTAATAATGATAAAGAACCTAATCTTCCTGATAAAACGTTTGTTAGTACCGATAAATTTTTTATTAAATTAAATTGTTGAAATATCATCGCTATTTTTTTCAAATCATTCTTTTTTTTTTCTCCCTTAGAGATTAAAAGATTTTGATCTTTAAAAATAATTTCACCGGAGTTAGAACTAATTAATTGAATAATACATCGCAATAACGTAGATTTACCTGAGCCAGATAATCCTAATAAAACCAGAAACTCACCCTTTTTTACAGACAAATTAATGCCTTTTAAAGCATGAGTTCCATTTTTATAATGTTTATGCAAATTACTTATTTTTAAGAAAGAATCCATAAATATCCACTAACTTTTATCAATCTTTTAGAAATTGTGATGCATCAGCATCAAGGGTCTTTAACGTTGTTCTCACAACATCATAATCTGAATCATTAGAACGATATAAGCCATCAATACTGTATAACTTCTTGAAAATTTGTTTTCCTTCTTTTGTAGAAATTGCTTCAATTAAAGCATCAATGATTTTCTCTTTCATTTCGCTTGGAAATCCTTTTCTGAATGTTACAGTATCGTTTGGAATCCAATCAGTATATCCAATTGGCTTAATTTTTTCAAAAATATTCGGATATGTTTCTAAGAGTGCTTTTCTTGCATCTTGAGGTACACCATTATGAATTGGGGACCAATATGAACATCCTACATCGGCTTTTCCCTCTAATACAGCAAGCATTGCAGCAGGATGACCACCAGCCATAAATGAATTTGCAGGCTTAATATGCTGTTGTTTCAAAATTGCTGAAGGATAAATAAAGCCAGACGTAGAAGCTGCGTCTGTATAAGCAATTACTTTTCCCTGAATATCATCAATTGATTTTATATCGCTATTTGCACGAGCAACAAATTGACCTCTATATTTTTTTTGTCCATATCGGATTGTTGTTAATCCTACTTCAGCATCAAAGTTTTCATGTGCTAAAATGTAAGCAAATGTTGCTAACCAACCAATATCAGCTTCACCGGTTCCCATAGCTTCTATAACGGCAGCATAGCTTGTGGGAACAGCTATTTTGAAAAAATAACCTGTTTTTTCCTGAAGAATTTGTGCAATTTTTTCACCATTTGTAATAACTTTGCCTGCTTCCATAGATGGCACAAAAAACATTTTAACCGGATTCTTTTTTGTTCCAAGAGGTGCGTTATTAGTACAAGATAAGATGAAGAAAACCAAAACAAGTAGTAAAATAAAAGATTTTCTGAACATTTTTTCTCCTTTTGTTTATTTCGTTGTTGTAACAAAGTATCTTGAATAATCAGCCTGTACACATTCACAAGAAGTACGAGCATTAGAAATAGATATTTCTTTGTTGATTTGTAAAGATTATTTAGCGTAAAAAAAATAGAATTACGATAAGTTAGTTTTATTCAATTGATAGTATTTCAGCAATATCTAAATTTAATGCCAATTCAAATAAGTTTTTAATTTTATTTATGGGATATTTTTGTACATTATAAAACTTTGTTGTCTGATATGGGAAAAAAAATAGAAATCGTTTTGTAATTTTATATGATAAATTAAAAAAGGTAAATTCTTTATCAATAGGAGATAGGTACAATAATATGCCATTTTTATTGTTATCTAAATCATTATGAATTGCAAATCCGGGAGGACAATCTTTTTCAAGTTCAGGATCTTCCTCATAAGAATCAAATTCTTTTTCCCATTTGGTATTCATAAAGGCTTTAACCAATTGATCTAAAGATTTTACATTTTTTTCTATAGTTGAATAATCATGTTTTTGTATCCAAAATTTAAACATTGATGATACCTTCTTGTAATTTTCAAATGATACTTGCATGCAAATTATTATCATTTTTTATTCAAAAATAAATGTGTGAATTTTAGTCAATACTTTTTAATACAGATTGTAAAATGTCTTGAAGGTAATAGTCAACTTGCGATTGTTCTTCATCGATAGTTTATCTGTTACAAGCTAATTAATGAGCCTGTTGATTTAATTCAAATCTAATTTCCGATTTTTTCCATCATTTCAATTTAGTTAGCACCTAAACAAAAAAGGATAAGCCACGGATCTACG
>JAOZMQ010000044.1 GCA_029934195.1 Candidatus Cloacimonadota bacterium
CAGAGTAGCGACAAAAAAGAAACTTAGAAAATTTAGTTTTCGTTCAAGTACTAATTAACTTCCACTCATTCGCAACACGAACTTACTCGGTCACAATGTGCAATAGCTTTTCGGAATATTAACCTCTATTTCGGTAAAAATTATTTCACCTGTCTCATGGTTGATAGCAATAGAAAAATCAGAAAGATTTATTGAGCGTTCGTTTTTTTTCATACTGCTAATAAATGATCAAGAAACTATTTTCAATTTACTTATTCCCCCACTTATTTTATCAACCTGTATTTGAGTGGAAATCCTTTCTTTTAACAATTCCACATGCGAAATAATTCCGATTGTTTTCCCTAAAGCTTGTAGATTATCAAGTGCAGAAAGAGCAACATCTAAAGTTTCTGTATCGAGAGATCCAAATCCTTCATCAATAAATAATGATTCAATTATTGTTTTATTTCCAGCTAATTCTGATAAACCAAGAGCAAGCGATAAACTAACCAAAAAGGTTTCTCCTCCAGACAAACTTTTTATAGTTCTAATCGTATCAGCTTGATAAAGATCAATTATTTCAAGTTCCAAATCTTTCTCTCTATTTTTCCGTATCAAATATCTTTGATTTAGATTTTTCAAGTGTTTATTGGCTTGAATAACAAGATTTGCAAGAGTTAAGCCTTGAGCAAATTTACTGAATTTGCTTCCATCATGTGAACCGATTAAATCATTTAAAATTTTCCATCTACTCCACTCTTTTTTCTGAGAATCTATTTCTGCAAGAAGCTTTTTGAAACGCAATTTATAATCTTTATCTCTTTGCAATTTAATTAAAATCTCACTGAAAATCTGCTGATACTCAATTGTCTTCAATTCAGATTCTTCTCTTTTTTCTTTCATTATTTCTTCACTAAATCCGCATATTTCTTTTTCTTTTTCAATTGTATATTTCTCTTTCAGGTTTTGGAGTACTGCAAATACATCAGATAGTTTTCGTTCAATTGCAAAAATTTCTTTTGTAAAAGAATTCAAGTCTTTTTCCGATAACAAAGCCTTTTTTATTTCTTCTTCCAATTTAAAATCACTGTTTTTTATTTGATTTTTAATTGATGATTTTATTATTAATATTTTCTTTTCCAGTTCATTAACTTCGAGTAATTTATTTTTTTCAATCTCATTTTTCGCAAAAATTGTTTTTTCAATTATTGATATTTCTTCATCTTTTCTTTTTATGGATTTTTCTATTTGAGAAATTTTTTCCGAATATTTTTTTTTAACAATATCAATTTTTTGTTCACCAAACAACTCATATCTTTCAAGTTGTTTTTTGGATTTTTCAGATTCCAGAGTGATGATTTTATTTTTTGAATTTTCAATACTTTCTTCTACATTTTTGATTATTTCAGTAAAACTAACTCTTTCGATTTTCTTCTTTTGAATTTGTTTTTGTAGATTTTCTTTTTTTTGCAAACTATCATAAAATTCTTTAATAAGCTTCTTTATTTGAGATAAAAACACCGATTTCTCTTGTTTTTCAATTAATCTAATTTCACTTTTATTAAGCAATTTGTCAATTTCATTTAGAGTAATCTCATTCTTATTTAAAATACGATTAAGCTCATCTTCAATATTATGTAAACTCAGTTTGATTGCTATTTGTTCATTTTTTTTATTGTTTAATTCTAATTTTTTTTTAAGATTTATTTCATTGATTTCTTGATAGATAGCATCCAGTTTTTTAATTTCTTTTTCTAAACTATTAATTGATTTTCTTAAATCATTAAGTCTTTTTTGCTTCTTTTCACAAACATTAATTTCTTTTAAAATAGTTTCCAAATTATCTACTTTTATAGAGAAATTAATAATTGATGATTTTTTTTCAAACTCATTAATATTTTTTAAAACACTTTCTTGGAGTGAATTTTTATTCGCCAAAGTCGCAGCGAGATTTGATTTTAACTCTGAGAAATAATCTTTTGTAGAATTAATTTCTTTATTAATTTTGTCTTTTTCAATTTCCTTTTTATTAAATTTTTCTTCGGTTGCAGTTATATCTATTTGTTGATATTTATCAATTAGAGGATGTTCTTTGGAACCGCAAAGTGGACACGATGAGTTTGGTTTTAACTCTTTACGATATTGCTCCAAAGAAGTTAGTTTTTGTTCTAATTTTATTCTATCTTTAAGTTCCTCAATAATTTCTTTTAGAAACTCATCTTTTTGTAACAACTGAATTTTTTTTTCTTTAATACTCGAAATCTCACCTTCGATCTTTGTAATTTTGGTTTCATCTTTTTTGATTTTATTTTGATTTGCAATAATATTTTCAGAAAGGAATTTCAATAAACGCAGTATGGAAATTCGATCATTTAAATATTCAATTTCAATGAGTAATTCCTCCTCTTTGTACAAGGAATTCATTTTCTCCAATTCCTGATTTTTATTGGCTTTAACTTTATAGTTTGAAGCAATTAATTTCTCATTCTCATTGTTAACTATTGTTAAAGAATCAATCTTCTTTGAGATATTTTTTAGACTGATTTCTGCTTCTATTCTTGCTTTTTCTAATTTCGTAATTGATTTGCTGTCTATAAAGTAATCGTTTATTTTGGACTCTATCAACGAATAATTTTCCTTTATAAACTCAATATATTTATTAGCAGAAATCCAATTCCCAATTTTTTCATCTTCCTTCTGATAAATAGTTATCTCTGACAAAATTTCATTTTGATTTTTGACATTTTCTAAATACTTCTCTTTTAGCCTAACCAACTCATTTTTAGAAAGTTCCAAACTATCATTTAATACTGTAATTTCTAAATCCAATTTGAAAATCTTATTAAATAAAACATCTAAATTAGAAAATTCTCCAATTATTCTCTCGTGATTTTTGGTGATAGTGGTACGGCGACTTTTTTCTAAATCTAATTTCTTTTCCTGCTCAATTTGACCATTCTTGATAACAGCTATTGAATTGTTTAATCTATTGATATTCTTTTGTAAATCATCTTTTTTCATTAATATTTCTCTAAATTTTTCCGCTTCAGAATTTTTATCAATCAATGCTCTTTTCTTATTTAATGATTCATTTTCTATGATGAGTTTATTGTTAATTTCCTCTTTTAAGATAATTTCTTTTTTAAGTTTTTGAACCTCTTCTATCCATTTGAGTGAAGACAAGATTTTTTGAAAATTTTCCTTTTCAGAATTCAATAAATTCATAATTTCACTTTTTTTATTCTCTAATTCTTTTACTTGTTCAATAGAGAGAATTTCAATATTTTCCTTTTTTTGTTCTAACTTTGATAACTTTTCTCTCTCGATTTTTTCTTTTTCATGTGCTGTGGTTGAAATTTCAGAATAAATTTCTGTACCTGTTATTTGTTCTAATAAATCACCCCTTTCAGATTCTTTTGCTTTCAAAAAGGAAGCAAATTCTCCCTGACTTAGCATAACTGAACGCAAAAATCTATCATAGTTTAAACCACTAATTTCTTCAACTTTTGCGGGAACTTTACTCTTTTTCTCTTCAATAATTTTCTCATTTTGTAAGTCTATAAGTTCCATCTTATCTGTAATGTTTTTACGACCTAACCGAGCAGACCATTTAGACATATATCTCTTAGATTTTACTTCAAAAACAACCTCAGAGAAACATTCTTTTGTAAATTTCGTCATCACATCAATTGCATGAGTTTTCATTCTACCAGTTTCACTATTTCTAGGAATTTTACCATAAAGAGCCAAAATAATAGTATCAAGGATTGTACTTTTACCAGCTCCCGTTGGTCCTGTAATAGCAAATAATCCTGAATCTGAAAATGGTGATTCACTAAAATTGATATAATTGTTCCCTTTTAGAGAATGTATATTTTGAAACCTGACACTGATAATTTTCATGTTTTCTACTCCACTCAAAAAATTTGATTTATGAATTTTTGATAATTTAGATCTAATTAGATATTATTCTGTCAATATAATTTTCTCGATTCAGCGAAGTCTCTATAATGAAACAGCACTTACAAATCAGCGTTGAATTATGGGTATCTTCTGTATTATAAGATATATTAATCTTCTGTATTTATACAACACTATAAAATAGAATAATTCGAAGTTAAATTGTAAATGTTATTTCGTAACAGTTCCGCAACTACTACCTGAACGGAAAAGAATTTTTTAACCTTGAAGAACAGAAGTTCTTGAAGAAAGATTAATTGGAAAATTACTTATTTTTCAGCTTCATAGAAGCGATATCTTTGTAGCCCAATGTGTTAGCGTTGGGTAAAGGAAAAAGAGAATCAAGCTACAGAGTAGCGACAAAAAAAATTAGGAAAAGTTAGTTTTCGTTCAAGTACTAATTAGTAGAGTTCTCTGTAATCTAAAATCTACATTCAAAACTTCGCAAATATAAACACAAAAAAAGAAAACATAATTTCATTGACAGATTTTGAATAAGATTATGAAAATGACAATTGATTTTGTAAAAAAGGAGAAGAATTTATGGCTAGATTGTTTGGAAAAGAATATCATGAACACTCAAATACTTGGTATTTTAAAAGTTCTGCAAAAAACTTTGATCGCAGTGATTTAACATATACAAAATATCTTGATGAACATGGTAATGTTGTGATTACTTTCAGAGCTTCTGATAGGAGAAAAATAATATTTCCGGCAAAAGTAAAAATTATTTACAATAAAGATACACGAGAAATTCCATCTCATCAATGCTCAATTTGCAAAAAAAATGACTTGTGTTCTCATTTTCTTACCGTAATTAATTATGCTTATAAATATTTGAGTACCGATATTCTTGACAATAATGTTATTCAAACATATCAAACAAATCTTCTTTCGTACAATGAATATTGGCAAAGAGTTTTATTAAATAGTTACATTCAGATTGAAAATATTTACGATACAACCGATAAAATCAGAATTCATTTTAAGAAATATGAAAACTTTGATCTCAGATTAATTTCATATTTTCTTAAGAATAAAGAATTGAAAAAAGAAGATGAACAAAAACTACCGGAAATAAAAAAACAATTACTTGCTTTCAGTAATGAAGAACGAGAGCTAATTCAAGCTTTATATGTTAATAAATGTTCATTCAGTAAAAAAGGCAATTTCTTTACAGTATATAAGTATAATTTCCATAAAATTATCCCACATCTTCAAGCTCTTCAAGCCAAAGTTTATATCAAAGAAACCGGTGATAAGTTTTTAGTGTCCGATGAGCCTTTTCATTTGAATTTTCATATTTCAAAAATTGATGAAGAGAATTATATGATGAAAATTGCACAAGAAGAACAAGTCTCTGCATTTTTTGTCAGCCATACAACATACATTTTTAAAAAGAATGTTCTGCATTATCTGCAACTTCCTTTCAGAAAAGATGTTACGCAAAAAATTTTCCAAGAAGCATATTATCTAAAAAAGGAAGATCTTGTTTATTTTGCATCTGTAATTGCGAGACAATTAAGCCTTCTAAAGTGTTATCTTGATTTTGATTCTAATGTTATTATACCAGATTTTTTTGACAATATCCCAATTGTAACTTTCAATTTACGAAAAGAAAATCAATCAATTATTTTTAATGGAAGATTAGATTACTCTGATTTTGTTTCAATTCCACTTTCTGTAATTCGATTTCCTTCTGAACTTGTAAGATTTGATCAAGAAAATAAATTGACTTGGTTTTATATTCCACCACAGATTAAATATCAAGTTTTTCAATTTGTAAAAAAATTACCTACTCCACAAACTTCACAATTGGAATCAATGTCACAACTACTTTTTACCGGTAAAAAGGAGATTGAAGAATTAAAAAAATTGATTTTTGAAGAAGCTGATCCGGCTTGGAATATTGTTCTTTCAGACGAATTAAAAAAGGAATTTATCTATAAAGTAACCTTGAAACCGACTATTGACATCAAAAATACCGGAGAAATAAATTGGTTTGAATATGCTGTTACTTATACATTTCAGGATATTCAATTTACTCATGAAGATTTGAAAAAGTTTTTTACTACTCAAGAGAAATTCTATAAATTGGATGATGGACGTTTATTCTATTTCACAAATACAAAAGCCTTCAATGATGTTGAAGAAATACTTGCAAAGAGTGAAGAACTCAAATCAAATGTGTACAAATTATCAATTTATAATATTCCATATTTATATCAATTACCCGCAATCAATCAAGGAATTTCTATTCAAGGTGATGATTTTTTACAGGAAATGTTCACTGCCATTTTAAAAAGACAAATGAAAAAGAAAAATACTGTTCCTTCTCATTTAAGACCTATAATGAGAAGCTATCAAAAAGCCGGTTTCCATTGGTTAAAAATGCTTCAACATTATAAACTCGGTGGAATTCTTGCCGATGATATGGGGCTTGGGAAAACAATTCAAGCAATATCAATTCTGACTGATTTACCATCTAATAGTCAATCTTTGGTAATTTGTCCAAAAACTTTGTTATACAATTGGTCAGCAGAAATAACAAAATTCAATCCTTCCCTCAGTTTTATGATTTATGAAGGGAAAAAAGAAGAACGAATTGAAATGCTTCAAAAAACAAAATCCAATGTAATTTTAGCTTCATATACAATCATCCAAAACGATATTGAAGAATTGCTGAAAACTACTTTCGATTTTATTATCCTTGATGAAGCTCAACATATAAAAAATGCTTCTGCACTCAGGACAAAGGCTATCAAAAAACTTCACGGAAAAAATAAACTTGCTCTAACTGGTACTCCAATGGAGAATTCGCCTGCTGAATTGTGGTCAATTTTTGATTTTATATTGCCAGGATATTTATTGCCATTAAGAAAATTTAAAGCTAAATATATCAATCCAATTGGAGTGGATAACGAAAAACAAGAACATCTTGCTTCAACTATTTCGCCATTTATTTTAAGAAGAAAAAAGAAAGATGTTTTAATAGAACTTCCAGATAAACAAATTCAAATTTCTTATTGCAAAATGACTGATATTCAGGAAAAATTCTACCTCCAAATTTTAGATTCTGTGAGAAAAAAACTCTTTCCAAAAACGAATCCACAGGAAAAAGGAAATTATATAAATGTTCTTGCAGCTCTAACAAAATTACGACAAATCTGTAATCATCCGGGGTTAATAGAACCAAATATGATTAAGACTCCAGAAGTATCTGGAAAATTGGAAATGCTAAAAGAAATTATCGTTGATGGTCTTGGAAACGGGAGAAAAATTCTTGTTTTTAGTCAATTTGTAAAAACCCTCACAATTATAAGAAATGTGCTTGATCAAGAAAATATCACTTATGAATATATGGATGGAAAAACAAAAAATAGGATGAAACGTGTTGATAATTTCAATAATAATCAGAATGTCAGGATTTTCTTAATTAGCCTTAAAACAGGTGGATATGGATTGAATCTTACTTCTGCCGATACAGTTATTATTGTTGATCCGTGGTGGAATCCAATGGGAGAAAATCAAGCAATCGACAGAGCTCACAGAATTGGGCAAACAAAAAAAGTTATGGTTTATAAACTGATAACAAAAAATTCTGTGGAAGAAAAAATCCTTAATTTACAACAAAATAAAATCGAAATGTTTGAAAACATTATTGAAGGTGGTCAACACATTGTATCCAAACTAAATGAGGACGATTTACGAGAATTGTTCGAATTTAATGTTGAGAAAAAAGCCCAAACCCATGAGCAAGAGATTGATTATTCGTAATGTTTGAAATGGAAATAATTTCCCTTTTTATTTAGAGAATATTTTCTTCAAATAATGTAAGTATATATATATCAGACAATAAGGATTTCTATTTTTGATTGGCATAACCTTTGCTATTACATCAGCGGAGGTTCTGTCATGATTAGAGGAATTTATAAAAGTTCATCAGCAATGCAATTGCTAACAGATAGAATGGATGTTACTGCAAATAATCTTGCAAATGTTAATACAGCCGGATTCAAAAGAAAAGGAGTTTTGTTCAGACAAATAATGGATGCTGAACAAGCACTTCAAAGAAACCAAATAGATCCGGTTAATAAGAGTTTAACAAACTATCCTGTGCGAGATTTTAAGAAGATTAATGACCCTCAATACGATAATGTTTTACCTCAAGAAAAGCCATTTCTACCATCGAATCATCTTCACGGAGAATTTGCAACATATACAGATTTATCCCTTGGAGGAATCAAACAAACAGATAATCCACTTGATGTCGCTTTAACTTCTAAAGGTTTTTTTGCAATAGAAACGTCAGATGGAGTTTCTTACACACGTGACGGACAATTCAAATTAAGTGAAAATGGTTATCTTGTAAACTCAGATGGATATTTAGTTCTTGGGGAAGCTGGACCAATTGAAATTACAGGAACAAATGTAGAAATTACAAATCAAGGCGAAATCATTCAAGATGGCTTAATTGTTAATAAATTTATCGTAAAAGATTTTGAAGATGCTGAATTAAGTTCACAAGGCAAATCTTTATTAAGAGCTAAAAACGGACAAACAGGTAAAGAAATTTCAGCAACAATGAAACAAGGATTTATCGAGATTTCAAATGTAAATACTGTCAAAGAAATGGTTGGAATGATTTCTACACATCGCAATTATGATGCAAATGCAAAAGCTCTAAAAGCTATTGATGAATCACTCCAAAAATCAGTTAACATGTTAGGAAAATAAGGAGAATTAAAATGTTAAGATCATTATATACTGCTGCAACCGGAATGTATGCTCAACAATTAAATTTGGATAACGTTTCCAATAATCTTGCAAATGTGAATACAACCGGTTTTAAGAAAGCAACTGTTCAATTTCAAGACCTGATGTATCAAACTTTGAAAGAAGCCGGAAGTGCAACATCAGAAGGAACTATTCGTCCAACCGAACTAACTGTTGGAGTTGGAGTAAAACCAGTTTCTACCCAAAAAAGTTTCAAACCGGGGACTCTTTTAGAAACAGGAAATCCTTTGGATATGGCAATTGCAGGAGACGGATTTTTCCAGATAGCTGATGCTAATGGAGATGTTTTTTTCTCTAGAACAGGCTCTTTCAAAATTACAGCAGAGGGAGATATTGTAGATGCTTCAGGACGTTTTCTTGATCCGAGAATTACTCTACCTGCTGACACTGAAAGTCTCAGTATTACTCCGGATGGAATAGTTCTCGCTAATATTTATGGTGCTGTCGAAGCTGAAGAAGTAGGTCAGATTGAATTAGCAAGATTTGTAAATCCAGCAGGGCTCAAGAGTATTGGAGGGAATTTATACCAAGAAACAACAGCCTCCGGGAACCCCATTACAGGTGATCCAGCCAATGATGGTTTTGGTAGTATGGAGCAAGGATATTTAGAAAATAGTAATGTCACTCTCGTCGAAGAAATGGTTAATATGATTGTTGCTCAAAGAGCTTATGATGTTAATTCAAAAATGGTGAAGACATCCGAAGCAATGATTGAAACAGCAAACAATCTTAAAAGATAATCGAGGTTTATTATGAAAAAATTCATTTTACTTTGCCTGATTCTATCAACCTTTAGTTTAAAAGCATTGCATCTTGAAATGATGAATCGTGTTTTTATTTCAAACTCATCAATAAAACTATCTGATGTTTGTAGAATTATTACTGATAAATCAAATGAATTTGAAAAAATCAAAAGTATTGAAATAATGAATTTAAGTTATGAAGAAAAAAGTAAAAATCTTACAAATTCAGCACTAAAAAATATTCTTCAATCTAAGACAGGAAATTATATAGAAATTAGCGGTGGATTAAGTGTTATCCGATGGGAACAAACACAGATCTCGGAGAAAATAATCAGTGATAAAGCAATAAAATTTTTAAAGAAAAAGTTATTAAATAATGCTGATTATCAATTTGAAATTAAATCTTTTCCAAAAGTTTTTGCTCCATTAAATTCTTATGAATTGAATTTTAATCTTATTGATGAAAAAAAACTAACCGGAAATGTTATTTTAGTAGGAAAAGTTTTTCATAATGGTAAAAAAGTTACTGATTTTAGATTATTGGTAAAAGTTCTAAAATATCAAAATATTTGCATTGCAAAAACTTCCATAAAAAGAGGAAAGATTATTTCAATTAATGATTTGCAGATTTCAAATGAAATAATTAATAACATTAAAGAACCTTTCTTTAAAATTGAAGATGTTATCGGTCGTATTGCCTCAAAAAGAATTGCAGCAGGAAATCCTGTTTCTTATACAAACACTGCCATTATTCCAGATGTTAAGCGAAATCAGCAAGTAAAAGTCAATGTGAAAAATGGATCTGTTAGTTTGATTTTTGAAGGAATCTCCAAGGGAAAAGGATATATTGGAGATGTTATTCAAATAGAAAATCCAAATTCAAAACAAAAATTCAAAGCAATTATATCCAATAAAAATGAAGTAACTATTTGTTTGGGGGAAAAATGAAAACTACAATTAAAATCACAATATTGATTCTACTTTTGGCAACATCGAATTTATTTGGAGGTCAATTAGCTTCGTTGTATTCTGACCATAAAAGCTTTTCTATCGGTGACGTTATTACCGTAATGATTGTAGAAGAAACAAGTGCACAATCATCTGCAAATTCTCAAACTGCAAAATCTTCTTCTCACAAAATGAATACTGCTGCCGGACAAGGTCCAATGGCATTTATTCCACTTTCTTCATTCGATTTGGGTACTGGAAATAGTGCCAAAGGTGATGCCAAAACAGCGAGATCTGCTAAAATTAAAGGTAAAATGACTGCAAGAATCATTGCCATTGATAAAAACAATAACCTTGTAATTAAAGGGGAAAAAAGAATCAAAATAAACGGAGAAGAAGAAATAACAATGCTTGAAGGAATTATCAGACCTCAAGATGTGTCTTCTGAGAACTCTGTCTATTCTTATAGCATTGCAGATTCAAAAATTACCTATAAAGGAAAAGGTGCTGTTAATGATGGAGCAAAAATTGGTTTTTTGAATAGAATATTTAATTTTATCTTCTAATTTCAGCACATCTGTTTTCACCATTATGTTAAGCGAGAGCAAAATCAGAACGTAGCCATCTTGGTTACGAACTTGTAAATAAATGTAAAGCGAGAACAAAAAATCTGCACTTCCCCAAAAAAATCCCGAAGTCCCTACTAACGTGAGGAACTCCGGGATTTTTTGGACTTGGAACAAAAACTTGCACTTCCCAAAAAAAAATCCGAAGTCCCTGTAAAAATTGAGTTTTTGAGCTACCACGCTGAATAAAACCGGTACGTTTTCCCCTGTCTTTTTTTGTCGCTACTCCTTGTAGCTTAGTTTACTTTTTATCTTACCAAACGCTAACGCATTGGGCTACAAAGATGTCGCTTCTATGAAGCTAAAGAATTAATATTTTTTCATTAATTTCATTTCCTTCATGGTTAATATAAGTCCTTTTCGTTCATCTCACTGTGAGAGTACACACGATTAAGTGTAAACACCCGAAGTCAGCTGAATCATTCTTTTCTTGCCTTTGCGATTAAATTTCTTTAAAAATAATTTCTTAAAAACTTGACAATAAAAAATACGAATTACAAAATTTGTTTTTTTTAGATATAGAAATTTGATGCTTGTTTTACCGTATTCAAGTTCTTTGTTTTTTTGATAAATTTCAAAAATTTCTTGAAGGGACAAAGGAGAATGTCGCAATAAAATTCAATAACATAGCAATTTATTATTACATCTTGTTCTGTTGTTGTAATCTCTGAATTATAACCTATCATTTTTAAATGTCTGTTTTATAACTTTAACAAAATCCAAACTAATGGGAGAGGGAAAAATGAAAAAAAATCTTATTCTACTCATCGGTTTAATTTGTGTTTTCAGTTTATTTGCTGAATTAATGCAAGCTCCGAAAAACATGCCAGAACCTACAGGACAACCATCTTTTAAAATTCAAAACAACAGAACTGCAAGAACCGAATATTCAGTAATGGTTCCTCCGGTTACTATCAGATCGTCATATTACGATTATATGCCGGGAAGTTATTGTTCACTTCCGCTACGAGTTCAGGACGATGGCGGTGTTTACTTAACTTATCATGCAACTGAAACTTTAAGTGCAACACGTCGAGTTTATCTTGCTCATCTTGATTTAGCAGGAAATATTGATTTCAATAGCACTTGTGCTACCAGTGATATTCGTGAAGGTTATCCGGCAATTGACCTTGATCCTATTACTCAAGACCCAATGATTGCTTGGCATGTTGATTTTAACCAGGACACTCATTATGATATAGGTTTTGTTATTGACCAATATCATTTTCTACCAGGCGCTGGTCTTCTTACAACTCCATTTGCTGTTATAGATAACTATTCTTTATGGCAACAAGGAATTCTTGAATTTGAAGATGATGAATTTATTTGGCCTCAAGTTTATATTGTGAAAGCTCCAACATTTGAAACTGATGGCAAAAGAAGAATTTATGTTGAAGGAAATAATTTTGCATCACATGGCTCAGCTGGTAGTGCATCAGAAAACGTTTTGATTACTTGGGCTGATTTTACAACTGAAGATATTGAATATGGAAACTTCCCTAATCTTGAGTGGAATTATGTGACTATTCCAGAATTAGATGGCTATAATCAAGATGATCCTTATTGGGGACGTATGCAGAAAGGTATTGCTGTTACTGATGATGGTAAGATTGCAATCTTTGGATTTCTATCTATTGACAATGACTACGATCCAGATCATTTAGATGAATTAGTATGTTTCTATAATGAAAATTGGGGAGAAGGAGACTGGCAAACTGCTCGTACACCTTCAGGATTTTATGTAGAAAATCCTCTTAATGAAGATGGTACATATTGGCTTACTAATAGTGAAGGAACTCCAGCTGAAGATGTCTATTTTGATCATGGTGCACTTTGTTCACATCCAAATGCCTATTTTGATTCAATTGGAAGATTACATCTTGTTGGCTCACAAATTCTTCTTTATGTAGATCCGGATGATCCTAATTCTTCATTTGTACAAATGTATAATGATTATGTAAAAAGCTTCATTTTTAATTTTGAAACTCAAGAATTTCAAATTAATGACCTTTATCCTCAGAGTGCAAACCCTAATGATCAACAAGCAATGCTTCCTTGGGATTTAGATGAAGATGGTCTTGTCG
>JAOZMQ010000362.1 GCA_029934195.1 Candidatus Cloacimonadota bacterium
TAAAAAAATGGGGAAATCAAATGGAAAAAATGCCTTACGCAGAACCTTATAAAATAAAAATGGTTGAAGCAATAAAACGAACAACACGTGAAGAAAGAATTAAAAAAATTGAAGAAGCTGGATTAAATCTATTTAATTTAAGAGCAGAGGATGTTTTTATTGATTTGCTTACAGATTCCGGAACAGGAGCAATGAGCGATAAACAATGGTCGGAGTTGATGCTTGGCGATGAAAGTTATGCCGGATCAAAAAGCTTTTTCAAAATGAAAGATACAATAAAAAGAATACTTGGATTTGATTTTGTACTTCCAACTCATCAAGGAAGAGCTGCCGAGAATGTTCTTTTCTCTGCTTTAATTAAGGAAGGAAATATTGTTCCCGGTAATGCACATTTTGATACCACAAAAGGGCATATCGAATTTAGGAAAGCTACAGCTGTTGATTGTACAATTGATGAAGCTTTTGATCCATTAATTCAACATCCTTTCAAAGGAAACGTTGATATTGATAAGCTTGAAGCAACAATAAAAAATTCCAAAATAGAGAATATTCCTGTAGTTATTTTGACTATAACTTGTAATACAGGCGGTGGACAGCCTGTTTCAATGAAAAATATTAAAGAAGTTTCTGATGTTTGCAAGAAGAATGGTATTCCTCTTTTCTTTGATTCTGCTCGTTTTGCAGAAAATGCTTATTTTATCAAAACTCGTGAAGAAGGATACGCAGAAAAATCAATCAAAGAAATTGTAAAAGAGATGTTTCAATATGCTGATGGAATGACAATGAGTGCCAAGAAAGATGCTATAATTAATATTGGTGGATTTATTGGAATGCGAGATGAGAAGCTTTATCAGCAATGTTCAACTTTTAATATCATCTATGAGGGATATTTAACTTATGGTGGAATGGCTGGTCGTGATATGGCTTGTCTTGCAGCCGGCTTAGAAGAAGGTACGGAATTTGAATATTTAGAATCAAGAATTGGTCAAGTTCAATATTTAGGTGAGAAGTTAAAAAAAGCAGGAATTCCAATGATTGAACCTTTTGGCGGACATGCAATTTATATTGATGCTAAAAAATTCCTTCCTCAAATGAATCAACTTGAATTTCCGGCACAAGTTCTTGGAATTGAGCTTTATATCGAAGCAGGTGTCCGTGGTGTTGAAATTGGAACAGTTCTCGCTGACCGCGATCCGATAACAAGAGAAAACCGACCGGCAAAATTGGAATTATTAAGGCTTGCAATTCCTCGTCGTGTTTATACTTCAAATCATATGGACGTAATTGTTTGGGGACTCAAAAAAGTTTGGGAAAGAAAAGAAGAATTGAAAGGAATTGAGATAATTTATGAAGCTCCGATTATGAGACACTTTACAGCAAGATTTCAAAGAAAGAATTAGAATAGTGCCTGAACGAAAAAGGACTTTTTAACCATAAAGAACAGAAGTTCTTGAAGAAAGATTAATTGGGAAATTATTTATTTTTCAGCTTCATAGAAGCGACAAAAAAAGAAAATTCAGAAAAAGTTAGTTTTCGTTCAAGTACTATAATAGTTTATTAAGAACGAATATTTTTGCAAAAATTTATAATCACAATTTTATGCCCTGCTTCAAATTTATTAAATTGATTTGAAGTGGGGGAGATTTTATTTACTCAATTATTAATTTCCCAGAATTTTCTATTTCGGTTAAATATTTTTGGATATCTTCTAAATAATGTGTCTCAAATTCTATAGAAAATTTAATATCAGCAGTATATTCAATATCTTTTATTGCAATATGAAAATCAAATGAAGAGAGACGGTGCTTTAGAATTTCAAAAAAATCGTAAGTTGTAGAAATGTAAAAAGATGAAAGTTTTACAATTTTATTGAGTTTATTTACCAAAATACAGGTTTCGACACTTTCACTATAAGCATCTATCAAACCTCTGATACCTAATTTTGTTCCACCGAAATATCGGGTAACAACGCAAACAATATTTGTCATTTTATGCTTTTGAAGAGTATGTAGCATCGGCTTTCCAGCAGTTCCAGAAGGTTCTCCAGCATCCGAACTATGAAAAGTATCGCCTTTATCTCCAAGAATATACGCCCAACAATTATGATTAGCATTTTTATGTAAATCTGATATTTCGGAGATAAAATGTTTTACTTGCTTAAAAGTTTCTGCGTATTGTAAATAACAAATAAATCTTGAATTTTTAATCTTTATTTCAATTTTACGATTCTCTTTTACTGAAAAATAGTATTCCATTTTGACCTTTATTTATTTTATAATAATCTCTGCAAGAAAAAAAATGAATTTTGGGGTAAGAAATAAGTAATTTTCCAATCAATTTTTCTTCATAATCTTCCGTCCTTCATGGTTAAAAAATTCTTTTCGTTAAGATACTATTTAAGAAGGAATTCAGTTGCTTCATATCCTTTTTGAATAATTTCTTTTGCTTTATAGAAATCAAAAAGACTAAAATTATTTACCTCGGGTTCAATTAAAATTTCTGGCTTATTTAATTTAATGGATAACTCAATTAATTTTTGCTGAGTAATAGTTACAGATTTATTAAATATTTTTTTTATACTTGGTAAATCTTCTTTTTCTTTATGTTTGATAAAACTTTTTATCCATTTGTGGTCAATTATTAATTCCTCAAGTTTCTTATCAAGAATTTGTAAAATATCATGATATTTTGCAGAAACATTATTTGTATTTAAGCTTTTATGTGGCTTAATACCGATGTGAGGTTTTGCTGACATAACATTAACTGCAACAATAAAATTTGAACCCATTTCACGGACTACATCAATTGGAACTGGATTGACCAATCCTCCATCTACAAGTACAATATCATTAATAACAAAAGGTTTAAAAACTATTGGAATAGAAATACTCGCTCGAATTGCTTCTGATAGATTCCCTTTATTAAAATGTACCTCTTGTCCGCTAAAGATATTAGTTGCTACAGATATAAAAGGAATCTTCAAGTTTTCGATCTTCTGATCATTGAATTTTGAATTAATAAAATCATAAATCTTTGTTCCTGAGACAAAACCGGATTTTCTAATTCCAGGTGATAATAATTTTGCTGTTGATAATAGATTAATTTCTAAAGCAATCTTTTCAATTTCATTGATATTTAGACCACTTGCATATGCACCACCAATCAGAGCTCCTATACTGGAGCCAGCTATAAATTCGACTTCATAATTATTTTCTTCCAAATATTTGATAACGCCAATATGTGCTAATCCTTTTGCTCCTCCGCTTCCTAAACATAATCCAATCTTCTTTTTCACTTTTGCTTCCTTTATATATTTCTTCATATACAAAAAATTTAAAATGCTATTAATATTGGCAAGAAATATTTATGAAAATGAAAAGAAATTTGTTTTCTCGATTTTAGTAGCAGTATGACATAAAAGATAATTTCGTTCGTATCCAAATAAAGTTATCCATATGACATATTTTTTGAAATTGAGTTTTCATTTTTTTATGTTTATCTAGAATAATAGTGGAATGAATTATTAAATTTCGTATCATTTAGTGCAAGTAAACTTATAATAAATCAGATAAATGAATAGAAATTTCATTTTA
>JAOZMQ010000363.1 GCA_029934195.1 Candidatus Cloacimonadota bacterium
ACTAAATTTATTTTGTACTCAAAATTAATTTCCTAACCCACGAACGCAAAAAAAATGAGAAAAACTAACGAACAAGAAGCAAAAGATTTATTAAAAGAATTTTCATGGGGTACTTTGTGTTCAGTAACACCCGAAGGAAATCCTTACGCTATAGAGTTCAGTTATTTTACCGAAAACGACAAAATTTATGCGATTATAAATCCACGAGGACAAACTTCAAAAAATATTAAAGTCAACAAAAATATTTGTTTTAAAATCTGCGATACTGACAAAAATAACAAAAAATATCGTGCTATTTCTTGTTTTGGTACTGCTAAATTTAGTTCTCCAAACACGCAAGAAAAAATTGTTGATGCCTGGAAAAAACTTGGTATCGCTCTTGGAAAAACAGAAACCGGATTTAAAGGTGTTTGGAACAGGTTTTCTCCTTCCGAAAAGCCTCTACCTCTTTTAGAAATTACTATTAAAAATATATCAGGAGTTACAAATTATGGGCAAAATAATTCAATCTAAAATTAATTGGTCAGAAGAAGCTGAAGAAAAAATGAGAGATGCTCCGGCTTTTATCAGACCCATGATTATAAAAAAAGTAGAAAAAATTGCTGCGGAAAAAGGTGTTGAAATTATTACCGATGACTTTCTTAAATCGGTTAGAGAAAAGCATCAGCACCACAACAAAAAAACCGAGAAATCTATTTCTGATTTTTACGCTAAAACCGATGACAAACCTATTTATTCCGGCTTTTTTTCTAAAGCAAATGTTCATGCTGGAATGTCAGGAAAACCAGTTGGACTTGATAACCTTTCTGATATTTGGAAAGAAGTTGCTCTGCAAAAAGATAATTCAGAAAGACGAGCAATTTATATCCATGTTCCTTTCTGTCTTTCAAGATGCAAATTTTGTCATTTTTATCAAAGTCGCACAAAAAACGAAGAGCTTGATATTTATTCAAAATATTTGTTAAAAGAACTCGAAAATGTTTCTAAAAGTAATTTCGCAAAATCTAAACCGATTAACGCTATATATTTTGGCGGTGGCACTCCTACTGATTTATCTCCAAACTCATTAAAAAATTTATTAAGCCATTTAAATAATAATTGGAACATTTCTAATGATTGCGAAATAACTATTGAAGGAAGAATCTTTGGGTTTGATGACGATAAAATTCTAACCTGTTTAGATAATGGCGTAAACAGATTTTCGTTTGGTGTGCAATCTTTTGACACAAAAATTCGCCGGCAAATGGGTAGAATAGAATCTCGCGAAAATATTATTTCTAAAATTAATAATATAGCAAAATTAAACCAGGCAAATATTTCTATTGATTTAATTTATGGGTTACCAGACCAAACTGATGAGATTTGGTTAAATGATTTGGAAACAGCAGCGAACACAAAATCTATTGATTCATGCAGCGTTTACAATTTAAAATTAATGCCCGGCACGCCGATTTTGAAAGAAAGCGAAGCGGGGAAATATTCTGCTCCGGCTGATACAAAAAGACAAGCCGATATGTTTCTGAAAATGAACGATTATTACAAAAACAGAAATATTAAACGGTTAGGATTAAGGCATTGGGCTTTCTCTAACCGCGAAAGAAGCATTTATAATTTTATCATTAAATATGAACAAACTTGTTTGCCGATAGGAAACGGTGCCGGTGGCAGAATAGGTAACTATCGCATTTTCCAAAGTGGAGAAAACAAAGATTATTATAAAAAAATAGAAGCTGGAGAAAAACCGATTGCAATGGCTTTGCAACTTCCAGAAAATAATAAAATTAACGGCAGATTAATAGGTTCTCTTGAAGAAAATCTTTGCATAGATTTCGCATCAATAGAAAAAGAGTTTAATCTACCTAATTTAACAAAAAAGTTTGTTCCATTATTAAATCAATGGCAAGAGGCTGGAATGATTTTTTTTGATGATAAAATAATGAAATTAACAGAAGCCGGAGAATTTTGGAACGTAAACATCGCACAAAATCTAATAGATTATTTGAAACTATAAATTTATTTTGTACTCAAAATTAATTTTCTCCTCTATGAAAAAAACAAAAAAATATTACTGGGAAAACAGAGAGCTTATCATCATCGGAACTTTCGCAGCTTTGATAAAAATTGTTTCTTTTCTTGTTTCAATTACAGGCGGAGGAATGAATCCTATCGCAATGATTATGAAAAATATTATTGCTACTGCACTGCTCGTTGTTCTCGTTGCAAACATAAGAAAATTTGGTGTTTTAATGTTGTACGTAACCATAGCTTCTCTTATTTCTATCATAACTTTTGGCAGAGGTTTGATGATAGCTCCGGGAATGATTCTCGCAGGTTTGATCTGCGATTTAATTATCAAACTTGCCGGTGGTTACAAATCGAATTTCGCTATTATTCTTGGCGTAGCTTTTTTTGATATTATGTTCAGAATTATTTCTCTCGCTTTAGGATATTTATTTACAAGAGAAAATCCACAATTAATGTTATTCGCTTTTGTTGCTGTCGGAGTGGGATATATTGGTTGCGTTATCGGTTTATTTGTAGGCAACTATTTTGCAAAAGAACTCCGCCACGCGGGAATAATCAGAATGTAACTCAAGCGTCTCGCTTGAGAAAATGTAACTCAAGCGTCTCGCTTGAGAAGCGGACAAAATGTCCGCTGTAGTCTTAAAATATAAAACTATGCTAAAAAATAAATTTCAAATTTCAGATAACTATCTTTCTAATTTAAACACTTTAACGAAATTAATTTTCGCCATATTTTTTTCTGTGTTTATAATTTTTTTAACTAACAAATTCGCTCTACTTTTTCTTTTTGTTTGTTCTTTTATTTACGTTTTGCCTTTGAAAAAGTTTAAAACTATGATGTTTTTTTATCTCCTTATTGCCATCATGTTTGGACTGTCTCTTTTCTTCTCGTTTCTACTTGGATTGGCCATGAAAAAGATGGGCGGAAACGCCGATTTTAAAATGATCGTTCCGTTTTTAAGAATTGCGATAACTATAAACTTTTCTATTGCTTTAATTTTATCTTCAAAAACAAAAAAGCTGGTAAACATTTTAAAAACTCTTAAGTTCCCAAGAGTTTTATTCTTGCCTATTATTGTTATTTTTCGATTCGTTCCTCTTTTTGCAAGAGACATGAAGCAAATTCACGAAAGCATAAAAATAAGAATCGGAGCATTTAACTTTTTCACGATGCTTTTAAATCCTTTTTTATTTATCAGAATTATGATGGCGCCTACGGTTATCAGAGCATTGCGATCGGCTGATGAGCTCGCTGCTGCTGCCGAACTAAAAGGAATTTCTGATACGAAAAAAATTACAAATTCTTCGCCAGAAAGTTTCGAGTTTAAAGATGCAATAATTTTAATTGCCGGAGCGACTGTTGCCTACATTTGTCTAATACTAAATTTTATTAACTTATGATTAATTTTAAAAATATTTATTATACTTACCCATTTCAAAAAGAACCAGTTTTGAAAAATATCTCGTTTGATATTTTGCCAGGAGAAGTAGGGTTAATAACCGGCGAAAGTGGCTGCGGAAAATCTACAATAGTAAAAATCGCAAATGGTCTTATTCCCCATTATT
>JAOZMQ010000364.1 GCA_029934195.1 Candidatus Cloacimonadota bacterium
AATATTGTCCAAATATTAAATTTTCTTTTTCTGATGTAAGTGCACATCCTTTTAAATTTGATAAAAGCGAGTATATTTTCGATTCTACATTTGAAGGATTAACAGAATCTAAGACAATTACCATAAAAAATCTTTCAAATGATGCACAAACTTTGACTGATATCAATATTCAAAATACAACAGCAAGTGGTACTGATGATTTTTCTTTAAGTGGTTTGCCGGTTTTTCCATTATCGTTACCAAGTATGGGAAGTATAACTTTTCAAATGGATATGACTATTATTTCCACCGGAGATTTAACGGCTCAAATTAATTTATCATCCCAATCCGAATCATATTCTGTGAATGTTTCAGGCATTGGAATACCAACCCAAAATGTTCCTTTTCAAGATGATATGGAAAACGGATTTTCAAATTGGAAAATTTCTAATGACAGATGTGTTCAAGCTGGTACTGATAATCCTCATGCAGGCTCAAATTCTGCTGAATATTATCGACCTTATGCTGCCGGATATGTTGAGTCAGGTTTGACAATTCAATTTAATGCGGTAGCTCATCCAATGGTAAATTTTTGGTATAATGTAGGAAATAACAGCAATCTTAATACACTTATGTTAGATGTTAAAGAACCCGGATCAGATACTTGGCATTACTTTGTGTGGTCAATGAGTGGTTCTGGTAATACATGGAATTATGCCTCAGTTGATTTGGATGGATATAATCTTGAAACCGGAATATTCCAATTAAGATTTAGAGGACTTAGATATAACGGTGCTGATTATCCTATTTTATTAGATGATATTAATGTTTATAATTTCAACGGTCCTCCTGATCCTACTACTTGTCAAACTCCAACAGATACAGAAACTGGTGTTTACGAAAATAGATCTTTGTGGTGGAATGCGAATCAACACCATACAGAAGGTTATAAACTCTATTTTGGTACTGATAATCCTCCCACTAATATTGAAAACGGAACCGATATGTTTGATTTAACATCTTATAATCCAGTTCCTCGATTAGATTATTCAACTCAATATTTTTGGAAAGTTGTTCCTTATAATTCCTATGGAGGAGATGCAATTAATTGTCCTGTTTGGTCATTTACGATTCGTGATAACCCAACAATTACTTCTTTCCCTTGGATAGAAGAATTTACAACGTGGGAACCTCAAGATTGGGATATGATAAATGGTGAATCAACATGGTCACAATTTAATTATACAAACTATACTCCTGAAATTCATTGTGCACAAGAAAATGGTTGGGGATTTGTTCAATCCTTTATCGACACTCCGCCTTTAAATATAACTATGATGGCAAATCCTAAATTAAGTTTTGATTGGTCTCATCAATATAATGCAAATTATGATGATGCCTTTATCACTGTTTCTGTTTCATTTGATAAAGGTTTTACTTGGCATGAACTTCACACAATTACCGGAACTGATTTCAGCACGCCAAATGCTTATTATACTGGTCCTGCTTACACTTATTCTCATACTGAAAATATTGATTTAAGTAATTACATGTCCAGTGATTTGAGAATTAGGTTTGAAGCAAAAAGTAATAGTGGCCCATATATTTTCCTTGATAATGTTAAGGTTGAAAATGTACTTTCTCAACCGCTTCTCGCAGTTTCTTCCAATCCGCTTGATTTTGGGATGATAGAAACAAATTTTGCTTCCTCGCAAGATCTTATTTTGACAAATACCGGTGGCGGAACGGTTACTATTGCTGAAGGTAATTTATTCTTTACGGACGATAACGACAGTGAATATTCTTATGAAACTCCGACCTATCCAATCGTTTTAAATGAAAATGAGTCTGTAACATTACCAGTAATTTTTTCTCCAATTTCTGATGGAACGAAAACTGGTAATTTACATATTGTTGCTGATTCTAATACTGAGATAGTTGCTTTAACAGGAACAGCTTCTACAAACACAAACGGTTATGTTCAAATAGGTACGCAGAATAATGTTAATCAACATCTTCCACAAGAACCAAACTACAGATATAGTTATACTCAAACACTTTACAAACAATCTGATATAAATCAAAGTGACAAATATATTACTTCAATTTCTTACTATTATTCAGGAATTTCTCATTTAGATGATGATATTGAAGTTTATATGGCTCACACTTCACAAAATTCTCTTTCGGATTGGCTTCCTATTAGTAATTTTACTCAAGTTTATGATGGTGATATGGATGTTTTACCTGGTAGTCATTGGACTGAAATTGAATTAACAACACCTTTTGAATACAATAATGTAGATAATTTAGTTATCGCATTTCATGAGAAAAATTATAGTAGCTATACAGCCGAAGATGATTTTTATTGTACTCATTTAGTTCAAACAATTGTAAGTATATTTAATTATAGTAATGCTGTAAATCCAGATGTAAACAATCCGCCGGCAGGTGCTACTTCTGTTTATTTCCCAAATATAAAATTAAAATTGGAAAATCTACCGCCTGAGATTGCTTTGACACCGGCTACTTATAATTTTAGTATTGTGCCTGTTGATTTAAATGTTTCAACTCAATTTACTGTCTCAAATATTGGTGGTGGAGTTGCTACAATAAATCAAGGAGATATTTATATTAACGGTAATAACGCATCTCAATTTACACTTGGAAATATCACATATCCAATTACACTTGGTGCTGGTGCTTCTCAAACCTTTGATGTAAATTTTATCGCAAATGCTATTACCTTTTTTACGGCAAATCTTAATATAGACGTTGCCTCTGCTCAATTAAGAAAAACAGAAACTATCACTTCAATTCTGTATGGAACAGGTACTGGTCATGTCGGTGATACAACAATTAATCCGATAATTGTTTCTTTCGATAATAATCATTATACAAATTCAATGGATAATTCTTTGTTTTATGATGCATACGATTTACCAGGAAACGATGAGCACGATGTCGTATATAAAATGGTTTTAGCTGATACAAAATATCTTGATTCTTCAACAGAAGGAAGTGACTTTGATACAAAATTGGCAATTTATAAAGAAACAACAAGTGTTCCAAATTGGCATCCACAATCTGATAATTACCTTTATTATAATGATGATTTTTCCACTTCAACTTATTCTAAACTTGAAAATGTAGTTCTATATCCGGGAACTTATTTTATCATTGTTGATGGAAATAACGCTCACGGCTCAGCCGTTCTCACTTTGGATACAAGTGTTCAGCAGGAAGATAATTGGGGTAATCTTAATTTTCCTGTTATTATTGATATACCTGATCTCGATAATGGTGGTGGAATGATTGATTTAGGCGGAGCTATCGATCCTTTGGGAGATGTTGGTATTCAAGTTGAATTATTTGGATCTGGCTCACCCTATCATGCAGTTCCAAACCCAGAATTTGTTGCAATTTCATATAATATGCAAATTATTGGAGATATTAACGGTGTTCTATTACATTGTGAATTTTCTTATTTAGGAATGAATCCTATTCCAAATGAAATTCTATATTGGAACGGAAGTGGTTGGACAATCCCGCAAAATGTTCAATGGGAAAATCCAGAAGCAGGAAAAGTTTCTTTTGATATTACT
>JAOZMQ010000365.1 GCA_029934195.1 Candidatus Cloacimonadota bacterium
TTTTTGTTCTCGCTTCACATTCATTTTCATTCATTGCGAAGCAAGTCCAAAAAGAACTGGAGTTACTTGTGACAAAATTTCGTAACAATAAGCTATTTGTAGAATTAGAGAAAAAGAAAACAAGGTTTCAGGTCTTTTAAACTTCATTTCTTCTTGGATAAAGATCTTTTTCGATTATATACAAATAAAGAAATTTAAGATTCTTGACAATCCAAACATAATCTTACCTTTTGTCACAGATTTTGCAAAAAAAAATAAACAGAGTCAGCTCTAAGCTAAAAACTAAATTTAAAAGAGGTATTATGTTTCTGGAGAGTATTAAACTGTTTCGTGACAAAATTATAATTATTGATCAAACTTTACTTCCTTCAAAAGAACTTGAATTAGAAATAATTAATTATCGAGAAATGATTGAAGCAATAAAAAAATTGCGAATTCGAGGAGCTCCAGCTCTTGGTGTTGCAGCAGCAGCTACAGCTTATCTCGCAGCAAAAGAATTTCATAAAAAAGATGATTTTATCACGCTTCTTTTAAAAGCAATAGATGAAATTGAAGAAAGCAGACCAACAGCAGTAAACCTTTTTTTGGCAACCGAGAAAATAAAAAAGATAATTTCAAATAATGAGAATCTTAATATTCCGGAAATGATTTTCAATTTTGCTTGTGAGTTGCGTGATTACGAGATAGAAGCCTGTGAAAAAATGGGTAAAAATGGAGCAGATTTTTTAGGAAAACCAAACTTGAAAATTCTTACACATTGCAATGCTGGAAGTTTGGCAACTGTTGGAATTGGAACTTCTCTCGGAGTAATACGGAAAATTGCTGAACGCTTTAAAATACAAGTATTTGTAGATGAAACGAGACCACTTTTGCAAGGTGCAAGATTAACAATGTGGGAATTGATGAAATCAGGAGTTCCTTGTACGCTGATTTCTGACAATATGGCAGCATCAACTATTTTAAGCGAACAAATTGACTGTATTATTACAGGAGCTGATAGAATTGCTGTCAATGGTGATACTGCAAACAAAATTGGTACGTTTAATCTCGGAATTTTATCAAAACACTTCAATATCCCCTTCTATATTGTTGCTCCTGAAACAACTATTGATAAGGAAATTTTAACCGGAAATGAGATTAATATTGAGCAAAGAAATCCAGATGAAGTTCGTCATTTTCATTCTGTAAAAACTGCTCCTATTAATTGTTTGGTTCATAATCCGGCTTTTGATGTTACTCCAGCAGAACTTATTTCAGGTATAATAACCGATAAAAAAGTTTACAAATTTCCTTACAAATTCTAAAAAAAAAGATGTTTTTTAAAATAAAAGATATAAGTATTCTTAGAATAGTAAAATTTTTCTTGGTGATTTTCATTTATATCTTTTCTATTAATTTAGATGCAATTGAAGGTATTGATCCTGTTTACAATTATGAAGAATTGATTGATGATCAATTTCTAATAAAAAAAATATTTAAAAATAAAACAAAAGAAAAGGAAATTGATTTTTCCAGTTCTATATTTTTAAAATCTGAAAATTCTTTTCTTACTGAAGGATTTCAATTCTCAAAACGTGACTTTTCTTTTAATTCAGAAGTAAAAAATGAGAGTCTTTTTAATAGAGAACTACAATTTTCAGTGAGTTACAAAAAGCATAAACTCTCTTTTTGTGACAAAAAATGGAATCATAAAGAGGGATTACATTATAAAAAAATTCACCTTTCAAACAGATTTAACTTTGAGAAGAACTTGTTGGAAATTGATATTCAATACACAAATTCACACATACTTTCACCAAAGATTCGCTCTGTTTTCAAATTAAGAAATTTTTTAATTGAGAATTCGTTTCAGCTGGAATATTCATTTGATTCGGAAATAAACAAGAATCAATTCTTATCATTTTCAGATTGTACATTTAATCTTGGAAAATCAATTTTTATAGGAATTGGCATCAATAGCTTCAATAATGATAATAATATTTCTCCCACATTTCGCATACTTTTAGATAAAGAGAATTGGATTTTGAAGATTCAAAAATCTAAAGAGATGAATATTTATCCGTTCGATTCATATTTTGGACAGAATCAATTTTTATGGAATTCTCAATATAATGATAATTGGGAATTTGCTATTTTAAATGATGTCATAAGTGGGAAACTTGATTTTATGATGAAAAAAACTCATAATATCATTTCCATGAAAAATATTTCTATGAAAGACAATTGGAAATATCAATGGCAAGATAGAAAATTTGAAATTGTTAAAACATCCGACAATAATAGATATTCAAACTTTGCGTATGAGATGTCTTTCAGGAATTTCAAATGTAAGTATGAATTTTCAAATTCCAAATCGCATTTTGTACCGGAACATTCTTTTGAAATAAAATTGAAACAAAGAATATTTCCTTTTGTATATATCGAACCAGCAATCTCTTTAATTGAAAATATGAGAATTGATACAAAAAAAATTGACACTCAAACATATTCAACTAATTTTCTGCTTTACGGTTTTCATGGTATGAATCTGTCTCTAAAAGGAAGTTTTTTACCTGAAAAAATTAATGGTAGCTACAAAACTTATAATTATTCTGTTTTGCTAAATGTTACCTATGGGAGAATAAATGAAAGTTTATATTGAGAAAATTTCTTCTTATGATTATGATAAAATTCTTAATTTTGTTGAAAAACTATTCATAGATACAAATATGGATGAAATTCTAAAAAACAAATCAACAATTTTATTGAAACCAAATTTATTAGGACCACATGAACCGGAAAAAGCGATTACAACGCATCCTTTAATTATTGAAGCAGTTGTTGAAATTCTTCATAGAATGGGGAAAGAAGTTTGGATTGGTGATAGTCCTGGAGGTGTTGTCTCTCCTACACTCGTGTTCCAAAAAACCGGAATGTGTAATATTATTTTGAAATATAATCTTCAATTAATGGATTTTTCAAAGGAAGGAATCGAGGAAGTAAAAAATTCTAAAACATCTTTCAATATTGCCAAACCTTTTTTAGAAGCAGATGCTGTTATAAATATTTGTAAATATAAAACTCATAGTTTAATGTTATTTACAGGAGCTGTAAAAAATCTTTATGGAATAATCCCCGGTCTTAAAAAATCTGATTATCATCGCCAATTTCCCGGAACTATTCAATTTGGTGAGGTAATTTCAGATTTATATTCTCTTGTAAACGAGAAAATTTGCTTGAATATTATGGATGGAATTCTTGGAATGGAAGGTGAAGGACCATCATCCGGGAAAGTTCGAAATTTCGGAGTTCTTTTTGGATCTGTTTCCGCTTCAGCACTCGATTTAATTGCTTCTTCAATGATGGGATTCTCTCCAGATGAAATACCTTATCTTGCTGAAGCTCTAAAAAGTGATAAATTATTAAAATCTGATATTGAAGTTGAAGAAGAATGGAAAAATTATGTTTTTGAAAATGTGGACATAAAAAGTGTAAAAAGAAGCAGTAATTTAATGCAACATTTCCCACCATTTTTGAAAGATATATTTAAATATTTCTTCAATTATTATCCTGATTTTAAAAAAGGTTGCAGAAAATGTAT
>JAOZMQ010000366.1 GCA_029934195.1 Candidatus Cloacimonadota bacterium
ATATACAACTAATTCTTTCATCCACTTTTCAAGAAGTGGAACACGTTCAGAAGCTTCAACTGGTAAAACAAATGGTTGTCTTCCGCGAGTATCGAGAATAATACCGACTTCACCACCATACAGTTCTGTCTCTATCATTTGATTTTTACCTGCACCAATATTAAGACCTTTTCCCGGTTTTAATATTGCTTTGGCTTTCTGTCCTATTCCGCAAGGAAGTAAACGAATTTCTCCAAATGGAATATCTTCTTTGAATTTTTTGCCATTTGGAAGATCTATTTCTGCTGAAAGTGCAATTGCTTTAGGCTTGCATTTTCCAACCGGCGAAACGCAAGTTCCAAGATACACAAGACAATCTTTTTCAAAAACTTCCGTAGCAGCTTCAGGGCTAATTACTGAAAGTACTCCAAGATGTGGCATCATAAAGATACTATCTTTTCCAAGTCTTGTTATTCCTTCAGGAAGAAAAGAATCTATCATCATCATTGCAGTTTGATTTTGGCGTGGTGCATGAGATAAAACACCACCACTTCCAACAATTAAATCAAGAGTAAGCATATTTACAATTGTAGAACCGGAAGTATCTTGACTAAAAGCTTCAGAAATTTCTCTTGTTTTTTGAGCTCCTTTAAGAGAGACAGCAAATTCTTTATGCTGAACAAAAGCAAGACGAAGAGCCTCTTTGGCAATTGCTTGTTCAAGAATAAGTTCTTCCATTTTTTGAGGAATTGTAGTAGGTCGAATCATTTTATTTTTTATCATATTTCTAAGCCCGGATTCATCAATATCAAATGGTACCCAGCGAAGAATATTATCTAATCCGGAAGAAGCAAGTACATTTGAGATACTATAACTCATTCCAAGATTAGCACTAACAGTTCTATTGAAAATATAGTCTTTTGTAAATACGGAAAAGACATCTGTTGTTGCTCCACCGATATCAACACCAAGTACTTCAATTTTATCATTTTGTGCAATTTTTTGCATGATGTTTCCCACAGCAGCAGGAGTTGGCATAATCGGAATATTTTGCAATTTCCCGTTTAATGGACCAATTGCCCATTTCATCAATTTACTATATCCGGGAGCTTGTGCCATAACATGTTCCATAAATAAATCATGGATTTTGTCACGAGCAGGTCCTAGATTTTCCCTTTCAAGTGATGGTCTAAGATTATCGGTTAAAATTAAGTCTGTTTTATTTGCAAGAGTTTCTTTGATGATTTCTTGTGCTTTAATATTGCCAGCATAAATTACTGGTAATTTATAACTTGACCCAAGTCTCGGACGTGGATCTGCAGCAGCCACAAGTTCAGCAAGCTCTGCAACATGTTTTGTAGTTCCACCATCAACCCCGCCTGCCATTAAAATCATATCCGGTCTTAATTGACGAATTCTTTCAATTTTTTCATAATTAGGGCGAGAATCATTACTGGCGATAAGATCCATAACAATTGCACCAGCACCAAGAGCTGCTCTTTCCGCAGATTCTCCGGTCATTTTAGCAACAACACCTGTTACCATCATTTGTAATCCACCACCAGCTGAACTGGTTGAAACATAAGCATCTACACCAATATCACCTTTTCTTGGAATAATAATTTTACCGTTTTCAACAAATTTAATCTTATCATTTTTGTGTTTGAGGCGAGATAATTCTTCAAGTTCATTTACAGAGTTAATTACTCCTCTTGTAACATCATTGAGAGGCGCTTCAACAGTTGTTGGAGACTCACCACGAACAGTCTGACGATATTCACCGTTAACATATTCAATAAGAATTGCTTTCGTAGTTGTACTACCACAGTCAGTTGCAACAATTCTTGTTAACTGCTCTTTTGCCATTCTTTCCTCCGAGTTAATTTTGTCGTTGTATCAAAAAACATTTACAACAGCGACTTATTCTATTTTTTTTTAAACATTTTCCGGAAAAAAAGTTTTATTTTATTCCGTCTTCTTCTTGATAATTTTCTTCTTAGTTCACGTTCTTCTTTATAGAATTCAACATCTAATTCATCAATTCTTTTGACTAATAATTCAATATATTCACCATTTTCTAAAAGTGCAGCAAACTCTTGATATTCTTTTGGTTGAAAAATAACTTCTGCAAAGGGAGATAGAAAATATAAAAGCTGACTTGCAAGGTTATGAAGCGGTCTTAAAGACTCAATTGTCATAATTGCAGGAGCAGCCATCTTCCTTTGAACAAGAAATCTCGAAATTTTATCTATCAGTTCTACAGCTCGTTCTGGTTTAATTTGGACAATCATTTTACGCTCGTGCAATTGTCAAGGCAAATACTTTGCCCACATTATACTCTTTAAGTACTTTACTTATGGAATTCATTGTTGCTCCGGTTGTAAAGACATCATCTACAATAAGTATCTGTTTATTGGAAACATCTTTTCTTTTATTAATACAAAAAGCTTGAGAAACATTTTTTGCTCTTTCAATTCTGTTCAATTTTGTTTGCGATTTGGTAAATCTTTTTCTTAAAACTAAATCGGGAATATGTTCTATATTATTTTTTTTTGACAAATGATAAGAAATTCTTTCAGCTTGATTATAACCTCTAATTCTTTTTTTTACTCGATGAAGAGGAACTGGACAAATCAAATCAATATTTTTAAAAATATCCATACTTGATAGAAAATCATAACTAATTTCAACAAGAAATTTTGCTACTGAATCCATCTCATCATATTTCAGTTCGTGGATAATTTTTTTTAGTAATCTATCAAAATGAAAAACCGATATTGCTCTATCAAAGTAAAAACCATTTTCATTACATATTTGACAATAATCAGCAGAACTTTCCTTTTTACAACAAGAACAAATATTTTTTGGTAAGAATGTTAATTTTTCAAGACAATCTTGGCAAAGAAAATTTTCATCAATATTCAGAGGTTTTGTGCATCCTCTACATGTTTGAGGAAAAATAAAATTAAGAAAGTTGTCTGAAATATTTTTCAATAGAGGCAAAGATTTTCATTCCGTCTTGACTTACAACTACATTTTCGGCAGCACGTTCAGGGTGAGGCATCATACCAAGAACATTTCCCTTTATATTGGTAATTCCAGCAATATTATCAATAGATCCATTTGGGTTAAATTTTTTATCAACAATACCGTCTTTGCCACAATACCTAAAAATAATCTGATTATTTGCTTGAAGTTTTTTTAGACCATCGTTATCAATGAAAAAATTCCCTTCTT
Source organism: Candidatus Cloacimonadota bacterium (assembly GCA_029934195.1). Classification (GTDB taxonomy): domain Bacteria; phylum Cloacimonadota; class Cloacimonadia; order Cloacimonadales; family JAOZMQ01; genus JAOZMQ01. Next base: position 3,217 of record JAOZMQ010000366.1, read on the forward strand.
TGTGTGCAATTGGAATATCTAAAATTTCATTAAAATCTATCTCATTCGTAAATGGAGAATTCTTATTCTCTGCTTTAATGAATTGATGTTTACAAACAAATTGCAATGAATCATTCATCATTAAACTACCGGGCAATAATCCAGTTTCAGTCAAAACTTGAAAACCATTACAAATACCGAGCACTAAACCACCACTATTTGCAAATTTTACAACCTCTTGGATAATTGGAGAAAATTTAGCAATTGCACCACATCTCAGATAATCTCCATAAGAAAATCCTCCGGGTAAAATCACGACATCCGGAGATTTTAATTCAGTATCTTTGTGCCAAACAAAATCAACATTAT
>JAOZMQ010000367.1 GCA_029934195.1 Candidatus Cloacimonadota bacterium
TTCGTTCAAGTACTAAATAAAAGGTGACAATGAAAATATTGTCACCTTTTACTGAATCTTATTTCAATAAAATCATTTTGAATATTTGAGAATTTTCATCAGTTATGATTTTGTAGAAATATATGCCACTTCCGACTTTTTTATCTTTTGCATCTTTGCCATTCCAATTAATGAAATGTTTACCTGCAGATTTGAATTCCGAAACAAGATTAATAATTTTTTGACCTTTTAAATTATAAACAGATAATTCAATTTCAGAATCTTTCGGAATTTGATATTCAATGGAAGTATTTGGATTAAATGGATTTGGATAATTTCTTGCTACAATACTTTCTATTTGAGCAATAGTTTCATCATCATTATTTACGCTACCATCGAATTGAAGATAAGATGAAATTGAGAACCCATTTTCTTGTCCATAAAGAACTTCAGAAGGACAATTTTCATCAGATGGAATAACATCTTCAAAAATACCAAATTCTTGATCCGGTGCAATCAATCTTACCGAACTAAAAAGAGCAAGTTTGCATTCTTCAATATTAATATTCTCTTTATTCATTGAGATTTCAAAGGCATCATCAGTCGCAAAATATTCATGATAATTAGAAATTGACCATTGTCCAGTCTCTTCATTCATAACCCAGAAATCGCAAGTTTTTATTGAATTTTCACCATTAACTGTGACATTATAAACAATCATTTTATTTATACTTGCATTTTCAAAACCTACAAAACAATCAAGAGGAAAATTATCGTTTCCGGTAATATTATTTTGGAATCCGTAATCTTCATCATCAATAGCAATAGCATAATATTGGCGGTAAAGATTAGCCTCTAAATCAATTGAAAAATTCATTGGAAACGAGAAATACACAAAATCACAAATATCTTCATAGGCAACCGCTATAGAAGTAAGATCAAATGAAGCCGGTATTATATCATCAGCCGGATCTTCTGCAAGTGTTTCTTCTTCAGTCCAATCATTTAGCAAACCATCAATAGTTTTAAGATGATATTCCGGTTTTACAATTTGGCTATAATGCCATAACTCTTTAAATTCATAATTAACAAATTTGTTCAAATATTTATTTGTACCAATTGAAGATGTTAATTCAAAAGGGTTATCAACATTGGTATAGAATTCTGTATTTTCAGCTCCATTAATGTGAACAGATACAACATCAAAATCATCAATACTTCCAATATCATATAAAATTTGCCCACCAATCTCAAGGTTCAAAATTTGAAATCCTTCGTCTGTATTTGTAGTCGAATTTCTTAAATAAACTTGAGGTATAGAAGTTTCAATATTTTCTTCAGGAGCTTGCGGAATCAACAAACCAGCATCTCCATGAGAAATAAATCTAACATAAGCCGCTCTGTCATAGAGATTAGTTATTCCCGGATTTTGAAGAAATTTATCCTTTGCAGATTTAAAAACATTCCCTAAAGAAGGATTCTCAATTTCACGGTACGCTTGCAAATAATAGTAAAGAAGAGCAAATGTATCTGTCATTCCAATATATCTGACATTACCGTTTTCTACAACAATTTCAGACGCTCCACCGTTTGATCTTGAACCACCGATGTAGGCAATTCCCATTCCTTTTGATCCCATCAATCCTTCTGCAAAAGATTGTAATCCAAAACCTCCGTTATAAAGATGAGTCTCAAAAGCTCCATCCATACAGGCAATACAAAGGAAAATTGGTAATTTTGATTTTTGTGGAAAATTATAAATTTCACTTTGAGAAATATATGAATTGTCATCAAAAAAAACCGCATTACCTGAACCATGGCAAATGTGTAAATCTAATAAAAAATCATCATTTTTTAGATGATTAACAAATGGAGTTTTGCTAAAAGTATTAAGATGTCTTTGGTATTTCTCAATCTCAAACTCATCAAGCAAGTCATCTGAAACAACTTGATTATTAATCAATTCACCCATATAATAATCTGTGTCGAAAGGTTTACCGCCACCAATTGTTGCAGAAGTAAGCCAATCACCATTCAACTCATCTGTCCACTGAACCATTTTATGGAAATAAGTTGATACGTCTTCAATAGAATGAGCGGTAAGTCGATTCAAACTGTAATTTTCACTCCAATCATAATCAGGTGAAGAGTAGTAAATATCAGAGGGGATCCATCCATCATACTCATTATAGAAATAGAAATAATACGAAGGTGGTACAAATTCTCCAGATCCAACAATAGTGATATTTTCCAATTGAGGATGTTCGTCTGTATCTCGGAAATAAGCAATTAATCTTTTTACATTATCGAAATTATAATTATGAATTGAAGTATTTGTAAAGTTAGCATAACCGTTTTGCGTAGGATTTTCAACAGGTTCATAATTACTACAAATTTCCTCAAACGAAACAACCTCTGTTTCTACTCCTTGTTCATTATGGAATGTTGCAATAGAATCCACAACCGAAATCCAATCATCAGTACAAATCATAATATGTTGTGCATCAGTTCTATTTGAAGATCTTTTAACGGGTTTAGGTTGTTTTTTTTCTTCTCCATAAATTGAAAAAGAGAATTCATCAAGAAAAACTAATTCTTTAGTTATAGGATTCCATTGAATTGGATATAATTGAATATAAACATCTGTGACCTTACCATTAAATCCGGCATTATAATTAAACCACTTTCCCGGGAAGAAAGAATCAGAGCTGTAGGTTTGAGAATCTGGATTGCGTTTCAAGTTTTGTTTTGAGCCATCCCATTTTACACGTGGATTTGCAGCTATTAAATCTCTTTCGGATCGTGCAGAATTAATTTGTCCAGAAGTTATTTCAATCCCTGAGACTTGATAATTACCGGAAATCTCGATATGATATGTTTTCAAAGGAAGAATTGGTTTATTGGGAATTATTAGATTTTCTGTTCCTTCAATTTCGATTATTGAGCCATCATTCGTTTTTGATTCTGTAATATTGGCTTCAATTTTATCTGTAATTTGCTTTAATAAATGTCCTTGAACTCCATTATCAGTTTGTTTTGAAATTTGTGGAAAATCCTCAATATTTCCTGCAGATTGAAATTCAATATTAGTTGACCATAAAGCTCCGACAACGATTAATAATCCCATTATCAATGAAATTTTGTTTCGCATTATTTTCTCCTTTTTCTATTTTTTTAGTTTCCATAAATATTTAATATAGAATTTTTACATTTATTATCATTTTGATACTATTATAATTCTATTCAAATTCTTCCCTCATTTTAAAAGAACATTAATAATATATATTTAGACTATTTTTCATACTTCAAATAATATTGCTGTTAAACTGTAAACCTTTTTGTAATAAAAATTTACTTATGTTCAGAATTAGAGAATCCAATATTTTTTTAATAAGTAGAAGTTCTTTCGTTAAAATGATTTTTTCCCGATTGGTAATTATTTTTACAAACTATTTTTTATTGTAGCAATATTTTTTCCAAAAATGTCTCTTTCTCATAAGAAGTGCTTGAACAAAATTTTTAAGTTATTGATTAAAATATAACAAGTCTTTTTTTAATT
>JAOZMQ010000368.1:0-1489 GCA_029934195.1 Candidatus Cloacimonadota bacterium
TGGGGGGCATGCGATGGCTGCTGGTTTGACAATACCTCGAACACAATTTGAAGCATATTAATTGGAGGGTCATTAATAGGATTAATAGTAATTGTAATATCTTTATTAAGAGATTCATTATCTTGATCTACAACTTGAAAAGAAACAATTTCTGATCCATTCCAGTTACTAAGAGGAGTAGCAGTAACAATGCCTGTATTAGAATCAACAGCAATTGAAATATGTTCACTACCGATTGTATTGTTATCTCCATACAAACTTGTAATACAAGAATAAGTTAAGTTTTCTGTTACAGGATTGTTGAGTGTTGAATTTAAATCTATATCATCAAAAACTGTAGATAGATTTAATGAAGTATTACCAATTATATCTTCATCAAAGTTATAATTAAAATTACCAATAACTAATGTTGGAGCATCATTGACAGCAGTAATTGATATATCAAAAGTTATATCATTCGTACCGTTGTCAGTATCTTCCACTCCAATAGTAATTGTTACGACTCCATTTGCATTTGGTAAAGGAGTAATTGCAACCGTTCGATTAGCTCCAGCACCTGCAAAAATAATATTTGCATTTGGAATTAAAGCTTCATTTGAGGAACTTCCTGTTAAAATTAAACTATCAGAATCAGTTTCAATATCTTCAATGGTAAAAGCAAGATTATTAGTACTATTCTCTTCAGCAATTTCTTGATCAGCAATAGAAGTAATAGTAGGCAGATCATTTACAGGATTTATTGCTATATTAACAGTAAGCGTATCAGTTCCACCATTATCATCATCTACTAAAATTTTGAAGACAACATCTTCAAAAGAATTGAGCTCAGGAGTATAAATAATTTTTCTTGAGTACGATGCCCTTGAATTGGTTTTTTTGCTTCTATTACTATTTTCTCTTGTATTAGTAGTAATCTGTACAACACCGTGACTTGGTTGCTGTAAGACAGAAAAAATTAAATCTGCATGATTATCCGGATCATTGACAGACAAAATAAACTCAAAGCTATTATCTTCATATATTGTTTCATCAATATCATCGTTAACAATACTTGGGGCTGTGTTTTGAATAAAAACTCCAATAGAATTTTTTGAATTTGTCTCAGCTGGTAAGGGCATACCCTGATCAGTATCCGTAACTACAACCCTAATATACTGTTCTGAATCTGTAGCCATTACAAGATAAGTAGAATTTGTAGCTCCAACGATATTATCCGGACTAGTAAAATCAATGTTATCATCTATTTGCCATTGATAAGAATAAGATGAAGAATAGGAATATTCCCAACTATCATTACCGGTAGTATATCCATTTACATCAAGATCATCATTCCAAAGAAATGATTCTGCAGTCAGTGTATTATTAACAGATGTAATTCCAGTAATTGTTGGTAATGAAGTATTTACAGGAGGATCATTTATAGGATTTACTGTCAATATGAAAGTTTCAGTAGCAGTTGTATCAACACCACCATTAACAGTACCGCCAT
>JAOZMQ010000368.1:1589-3538 GCA_029934195.1 Candidatus Cloacimonadota bacterium
GTCATTGAAGGTTGGTCATTTACATTTTGTATATCAACAGTAAATGTATCAATAAAAGTATTTACATCACCATTTCCACTATGACCATCATCTGTGACAGTTAAAATGATGTCCACTTCTCCAAACATATCTGGTAAAGGTGAAAAAGTTAAGGTTCCTGTTTCATCACCATTTGCTGTAATTGGATCATAATCAAGTGTAATTAAGCTATCTGGAATAATTGTAGTCTTTTGAGAAAAAGCAGTTATTGTAATTGTTTGTTGTAATTCTGGATCACCATCCGTTATTCCAAACAAATTAACAACTTGCCCATTGATATCTTCCAAATATATTCCATCTTCAACACTTATTGTCGGAGCTGAATTAAGTGGTTCAATATAAATATAGAAATAACCATCTGCCGTTAATCCTGTATTATCAGTAGCTGTTACTGTTACCAATAAACCTTCCTCAGCATTCATATTAGGTTTAGAATTGATATATAAAAAATCTAAATTATTAGAAGGGTCGTTAAAAGTATCAGCATTAACAATAGATTCGTCTGTTGAAACAATAAAACTCAAATCCTCATCGACTCCATCCGGATCTGTAAAATGATTTTGCAGTAATATTTCGATTGTGTCAAAGTTTTCATTTTCATAATAATCACTAAAAACATTACTATAACTTGGAGGTCTTGGATCTGCCGGAGAATTTCCTGGATCTTGCTCGAAAGCACCAATTTCATACTTATCTAAATTATCATCAAACGGCTCGTAACCTAAATAGCTTGTAATCGTAGCATCGGTTCGACCTGCATTCATACAAGGCGAGTATGCTCCTTCTACATAAACTAATTTGTATTGACTATTAAAAATAGGGTCTTCTTTGAAATTAGTATCTGTAGTATCTGTAACTATAGGATAATAAGGACTATTTTCAGGAACAGCAAGATCACAATAATCAAAGCTAATAGTAGAAGAACCAACTTTCTCAATACAATTAACTTGATTACTTGTCCACAAAATTGAGTTAATCACTTCAACCGTTGTTGAATTACCACTAACATATAACTCATAACCGGGTTGAATATGATCAGCTAAAACACAATTTACAATGCTAACATCACCGCCGGAAATGATTAAATTAATTCCATTGCTTGCGAGAACATTATTTGTCATTAAAAGAGTCTTTCCATCTGTTACATTTTGAATTTCAATACCTTTTTCTTGATCAACAATTGTATTTTCTCTAATAATTGGATTTGATGAATTTCCACTTAGCAAAATACCTGTTTGGGAAACTCTTGATGATGACGGTGAGTCATCACTAATAGAATTGTTAATTATAAAAGTTGAATCGGGGACATTACGACAAGAAATACCATATTCTTCATGACCATAAATCTTATTTTTTTCAATTTCCGCAAATAAGATATCGGTTGGTAAATTAGTACCATCTAAATAAATATTTGTTTTATTTCCATATAAAGTATTGTTATAAACACGTATTGGTTTAGAATTTTCAATTAGAATTCCATATTTTGAGTTATTATTTCTTATCGTATTAGATAATATTTTTAATGTATCCGTTCTAGTATAATCTAACAACTGAACACCTGTTTCAGCATTAAGTTGTACAATTGTATTTGTCATTTCAATATCTCTATTTTTGGATACAATAGCACTATAATAACTATCTCGAGTCTGTCCTTCTCCAATATTTGTTGTTTTAAAGGCATATTGAACTGTACAATAAACTAACTTATTTGTGCTATCAGCTACATCATCAAAGTAAATAAGCCCCCAATAATCATTAATGCCTGAATTATCTGAACGTGTAAAAGTAATTCTATTATCAGAATTTCCTTCTGCAATCAAAGTTCCTTTTACCCACAAAAATTTCGCTTCTGTAATTCCATCATTATAATCAAAATCACCATCACCTTTGTCTGCTGAATCAAATTTGAT
>JAOZMQ010000369.1 GCA_029934195.1 Candidatus Cloacimonadota bacterium
CTGCCACAGACATTCTTAATGCCATGAGGGATGTTCCGAATATTTCTGACCAGGCCGCTGTCCAATAATAACGGCCAGGATCATAAGACTGAAAATCGTGCAACGGGATATCCCCGAGGGCAGTGCGGAGTGTTCCATACCAGAGAAAGCCTTCGTCTGCCAAGTCTGTGAGGATATTTCCCTGGAGGCAAAAGGAAAAAACCACTAATACAGAGGCTGATAAAAAAATTTTCAGGATATCCGGGGAAATATCATGAAGGATAAACTTTTGTTTAAAAAATGCAGATATCATCCTGTCCATCATTCCCCTGATTTTGTAATAACTGCTTTGAATTTCATTTTTTTCAGTATATTTATATGCTCTGATTAATTTTTATTATTGCTAAGAGGATGTTTGAAAAGTATACCCTCTGAGACAAATCAGTCCTGTGCAGACTTTGCGGAGAACCTAGCTTAACCACAAAGGACACAAAGATTGCACAAAGGACGCAAAGACTGGCTTAACCACAAAGAACACAAAGATTGCACAAAGGACGCAAAGACTGATCGGTCCTTTGTGAACTTTGCGGAACCTTTGTGTCCTTTGTGGTAAAAACCTGGCCTGACCGCACTGGCTTAACCGCAAAGGACACAAAGATTGTACAAAGGACGCAAAGACTGATCGGTCCTTTGTGAACTTTGCGGAACCTTTGTGTCCTTTGTGATAAAAACATGGCCTGACCGCACTGGCTTAACCGCAAAGGACACAAAGATTGCACAAAGGACGCAAAGACAGATCAGTCCTTTGTGAACTTTGTGGAACCTCTGTGTCCTTTGTGGTAAAAAACAGAGATCACAGAGGATTCACAAAGATCACAAAGCTATCTCTGTGCAATGAAGAAAATTGAATCCACGCCATTTGAATCAGTTTTGCAGGCAACTGCTTGACATCCGACAGCAGATTGACTAATAACACATTTCACTATTTTTTTTAAGAATTAATTTGACTGATAAAAGAAAGGAGAGTGTATGAATTTTTATCGAAGATTGGGGTTTTTGGGTTTGGCGATATTGGTGCTGTTTATTGCCGGTTATGTCCGACAGTCAGGAACAGAAAAGAATTTCTCTGAAAAATCGGTGATACATGCGGAATCATCCAAAAAGTTGGTGACAGAAACACCGGAGCAACCGACAACGGGTACGGAAGCAGCTTTAAGAGAGCGGGTGAACGCTTATTGGCAGCAGAAGATAAAAGGGGAGTTTGCTGAAACTTATCTTTACGAGCATCCGGACTTTAGAAAGGGAATCAATTTAACGAATTATGTTAAAGGATTTGTGGGCGGTATGACTTGGCGGAAGGTTGATATTGAATCCGTATCCATTGACGGAGACTTTGCCACTGTTTTGCTGAAAATCAACTATATTTTAGTTGGTATTTATGTGCCGAAAGAGGGTCTTACCCGTGATATCAGAAATTACTGGCAATGGACTGATGACGGTCATTGGTACCATCGGTTCAGATCTTCTCATAAAAAGACGGCAGTTAAAAATTAAATTCAGAAAAAATAAAGGCGAGCCTGAAATGGCCCGCCTTTATTTTGTGTTGATCAACGACTCAGAAATTGTATCCCTAAGATGGAATAAATTTCAATGGCATTTCTATTTTTTATAATGCCATTCATTCATGCTTGATCTTGTCACATAAGCACATCCTTCATCATCTGTAAGTCCGGTTCCATAAGTATGCGTGAAAATCGCCATACCTATCGGCGGCAACTCATATACAGCATCGTCATCCACAAACCCATAAATGGTATGAGTATTTGCAGCATTGAAACCAGTCTCCCGATCCCCTCTGGTCAGAAAAAATCTGCCAATGTTAAGATGTCCTGCACTGTAACTGGTATTCAAAAGCCAGTTCGCTTCGTTGATACCAGTACCGCTCGCTTGGCCGACTCTGATAATATTAACTTCATGCGGAATGGTTTTTTCGGGAACATCATCGGGCCAAGTTGGTGTCCAGGGAGACGGGGGAGGATTTTCCACATTAGTAGTAATAATAGGATCGCCCGGATAATTCTGCTCCATATCCCAGATCGTAACACCTGAAGGTCTTATAGGACCATTACTGTAGATGGTCTGATATCTGGTTCTAGTGTAACTTCGATACCTTATGACATCATCCCAGTAGTCCGTAATAGTAGCGTTCCCTGAAACAAGACCACCGTCCCAATATGGCCAGTCAACAAAAAAGTGATGATAGTGCTTGGTGGGGAAAGTAATAACAATATCGGTATTTAAGCTAGCACCGTCAAAAGGCGAACCAGTAAAGTAATGACTCCAAATCGAACTTTTCTCCAACGCAAATTCAACCTCATCCAGACTCCAGATGTCATTAAATGTTGAATTGTTATTATATGGGTCAACCGAATTCGGAGTTATGTTTTCGGCATTTGCTGTAAGGCCAACAGCAATATTATCACCATCCCTAAGACCTGCACCTACCGTAGTTGCCCAACTCTCATTGAGGTAGTAGGGAGGAACAGGAACTGGCTTGGAATCATATCCGTCATCATCTGCGTCATCACTCTTCTTAAACCACCACATGGTACCTACCGGGTAAACGATAGCCCCTCCATTATAACCGTCCCTGTGAAAATTAGTAGGATTAAGAGGATCAACATTGTCAGTTCTGAAATCCATCAATGCAACGGCACTTTCCAATTCATAGCGGCCGGTTTGAATATCTCCCATCTCCAAAGCTCCGGTCAGAACATTCCCGCAATCAGACCCCTGGCGATCATTATTATCAGTGCCTCTTTCAACACCTGTAATCTGGATATTATTGGGCCAATCAATCGGAGCATTTTTCGGATCGCTTACATCTGTTACTGCATAAAACAATGCATCAAGAACATCATTGACATCAGTATCAGTATTTTGGTAATTATAAACCCTTCCGCTCACAACGCGTGCCAGAGTGTGTTCATCTTCTCTGTTATCATCGGCATAAGGATTTTCAAGCTGCCACAGACCAATCGCTTCAATATATCCGGCCTGTAATTCCTCCTGAAGATCGTATATAGGCTCTGTAAATCCCTGATCCTCCAATCCCTTTTGACTGAGTTTTTCAGTCCAGGAGGTTTGCGTCGAAGTAATTAAAGCGGAATTACGCAATGTGTTCACATCACTACTTGTCAAGATGACATCGTTTTCAATATATGCTCCTCCCCGACTTGTCGTACCTTCACCACTTGCTCTCATAACAGTAAAGTGAAAAACATCATACGGCGAAAGCAGAATGACGTGGTCATAAACTTCGATACACGTCCGCCATGTCCGAAAACGTATATGAAAGGCTGTCCAATTGGCAGATGTATTTTCGATCACCACATAGTTCTGCCATCCATCTGTTCTTTCATTCGGTACATCCCTGACATCATAGAGAGGGAACAAAAGTACGTCACCGATACCGCCATTTGCAACTTCAACTGCTGCTCCTGCCTGCCCACATACCAAAGGCAGAGCCAGAGTTATTGCTA
>JAOZMQ010000370.1 GCA_029934195.1 Candidatus Cloacimonadota bacterium
AAGCAAACACAGTTCCTCGCAGCGTATAACTTTCGCCCATTGTAAGAGTCTGATCCGATGACAGACCGCTCACTCTCGGAGGATCAATTGCTGTGAAACTTGCAGTCACAGATTTGTCACTGTTCATCGTCACTATACACGAATCTGTCCCGTTGCAAGCCCCGGACCATCCGGCAAATATTGAACCAGAAGAAGGACTGGCTGTGAGGGTGACATTCGTACCCGCTGTGTATGACTCCGAACAGTCCGAACCGCAGTTGATTCCAGAAGGACTGCTTGTAACCGTTCCGTTTCCGGACTTGTTGACACTGAGCGTGTGACGCTGCTCCGGATTGTCTCTGACAGTTAGTGACTTAGTGGCTCTTCTGGTTTCGCCATCGTATGTGTACCGAGCACTTATGGTGATAGAGGTATCAGAACTGATTTCATAAGTTCTTACCCGTCCTTTCACCGAGGAGTTCATATACGCATAGGAAGATGGAGCCACACTCCAGTCGCAGGAAGCAGTTACCCATTTTGAAGTTCCGTCAGAGAAGTAAGCTGTCGCGTCATAATCGGAAAAAGAATTCTCATCTATGGTTGACGGTCCTGATATCTCAACATCAGTAAGAGAAAGAGGCATTGCTGACGGTTCATCTCCTTCCTCTATAAATGTGAACTTTACAGCGTCAATATTGGTACTTGCCGAAATATCAGAAGCTCTGACATAACACCCGTTGGTAAGATAGACATTGCTGTCAATTACAGCGTAACACCATTCAGGTGAATTCCGATGCTGATTTACGATAACACAGGCGAGACTTTCATCTTCACTGTTATAGAGGGTGTATTTGACACTGCCGCTTTTCGAATCTGCTCTGAACTTTGCGGAGACCTTATAATACCCGTCTTGCTCTAAATTCGGAGTCCATCTTGCCGCATGACCGTCTTCAGTCGGATAATACCAATCGCCTCCGTTTCCATAATAAAAGTTCCAAATGGGAGTACCGGTATCTGTCTCTCCATCAGGATCATCAAGGGTAAAAGAATTTATTGAAGCATTTCCTCCAAAGGTGTTATTACCGGTATCCACAAGAACAGCATATTCCCGCTGATCAGAATTATTGAGAGGAGTCAGTTTCCATACCCTGCCAGCCCTGTACCAAGCACCTCCGTGCTTAGCGCCGGTTTCAAAAAATTCATTGTAAGGGATACCTTTATTGACCCCATTGCTATCCCATGCTCCCCAACTGTCATAAGGATCATTAATATAAATCGTGTCATCGTCGCGTTCATGTTCAGCAGTCGTACCATTCTCATCAATTCCACGCATTACAACATAATGCCCCCAGCCATATCCTTTGGGTTCGCAAGTTTTGTCACCTGGCAGGCAACCATGAGCGTATGTGCTTACAAGAAGGGGACCCTTTTTTATTTCTTTGTAGATAGCGTCTATTGAAGACAATTCTTCGGTTTCTATTTCCCATATATTATTCAAATAGCTTTCCGCGTCTTCAATAGTCATGCCTGAATATGTATCTCCATAATAACCATAATAACCATGATAAGTTGTGTCAATATCGCTGAGTCTTGTATCTCCGCTGGCAAAACTTACATTTCTATAGATATGAGCCGGTCCCGAGTTGTATTTGTAAGTCTGCGTACCAGCATGATAAATCTCGGGCATGTCGATGCCTGAATTTTCAAAATAAAATTCAAGCAACATGTCAATGCTGGTCGGTCCACAAGCTGACCCTCTCATGTTTCTGCCATAGTCTTTTTGGGAGACATAAGGAACATCCCAATTACCGTTGTAAACAGGCCCCCTGACCTTTATATACCTTTGTGCGAAGTCCTGATCAGACTTGTCAAACGGACAATTGCCATGATGCATATTACGATCTATGATTTTAGGCACATAAAGCGTATAATGCTGATCAGACCAATTATGCCCATTGATTGTTCCAAGCTCATTCTGGATATCGTTATTGCATACGAAGGCCCTGAAATACATGGTTGGCCTTAATGAATTTTCCTGATCCGGAGTTAAATCCTCTATATCAAATTCCACCTTTAACTTATTCTGTTTAGCTCCTCCCTTGTATAAAACAAATCTGCCGTAGCCAGAATGAGAAATTTCGTCCTGTTCAACTTCACGTCTCACAATTCTGGTGAAACTGTCAGTGTCCTCATTATAACTGTACAGCCCAAGTATAAAACTCAAATCCCCTGGCGGAGAGTATGTAAGCACCTCAAATTCGACATGAAGCGCAGAATCATTCCAATAAGTGTTTGAAGAGGTCATAAGCGGCGGTAACACCGTTGCGGCGGCTCTCCTTTCTTCTATGCTTCCCTCAGTTCCTTCAGGTTCTGATGGCGAATTATCAACAGTGGCAACGGTATTTACACATGAATTTGAACTGACCTTTATGTACCTTTGTGCATAGTCCTGATCGGGTTTGTCATAAGGGTCATTGCTATCATGCATATTGCTGTTTATGATCTTGGGAATATAAAGGGTAACGTACTTATCAGGCCAGCTATACCCATCAATGGTCCCAAGCTCATTTTGGATATCATTGTTGCATATGAATGCTCTGAAATACATGACCGGCTTTAAGGAATCAAGCTGAGATGATGTTAAGTCATCTATGTCAAATTCCACCCTTAATTTGTTCTGTTCTACCCCTCCACTATACAGAACGAATCTGCCAGAACCAGAGTGAGATACTGCGACATTCGATATAGTTCTTTCCCTTATTACTTCAAGGTTCTCATCCCGCAGCTGATACATAAAAATCAAATCTTCCAGAGGAGAGTATGTAAGCACCTCAAACTCAACATGAAGCGTAGAATCATTCCAATAAGTGTTTGAAGAGGTCATAAGCGGCGACAAGACCTTTGCTGCAGCTCTCCTTTCTGCCAATTCATCATTATCACGAGGGCTTTTCCTTAACGCTCGGCGAGAACGCTTATTCATAGAACGGCGATAAGTATCGCTATTAGCATCAGCTTCCGAAGATTCAGCATTCTCATAAATGTTTACCTGCTCACCATTGACTGCTCCGTCCGTATTAAAACTTTCATCATCAGGATGAAAACCTGTAACTTCCGACGAGAACATCACACTAACCACAAAGATCATAGCCAACACACCGAAATACCTTCTGACTTCTTTCATTGTTACTTACCTCCTTTTAATAAAAAATTTAATCTCATTTCTTCAACTTTGCCTATAAATCACATTTAACATAATATTAAAGCCTGTACCTTATGACTTTGCGGGATTTTTATTCACATAAACTTAATCATAAAGATCATGAAACCTGAATTGCTACCGCAAAGTCATACGGTACAAGCTTTAGTTCCATCCCTAAATTTGTTTCCTATCACTGAAGACCATTCACTATGCAAGCAAGAGTAGGAATTTGCTACCTTGCTGATCCCGAAAATTTGTCAACAGTTTTAACCAGTTTTCCCTTTACATTATAAAAAGTTTCTCCTTTCCCTGAATTTTTCTGCCACGAACGAA
>JAOZMQ010000045.1:0-6611 GCA_029934195.1 Candidatus Cloacimonadota bacterium
ACCCGTTTTATTCCTCGTGATAGCTCCAAAACTTTGTTTTTGCAGGGAATTCTGTGTTTTTTTGGATCGAAAGGTCACAACTTACCACATAGTACTTGAACGAAAACTAACTTTTTTCTGAATTTTTTTTTTGTTGCTAATTTGTAGCTTGATTCTCTTTTTTCTTTACCCAACACTAACGCATTGGGCTACATAGATGTCGCTTCTATGAAGCTGAATAATAACTAATTTCCAAATTAATCTTTCTTCATGAACTTCTGTTTTTCATGGTTAAAAAGTCCTTTTTCGTTCAGATACTCCATAAAACTACATCAATTTTGCTCTTTTGATAAGATATTGTAGCAACACTTCTTCAAAAGATGTATTTGTTGTAATAGAATTATATTCAATAAAAGATTCAAGGCATTTACTTTTTAGGTATTTTTGTGTTTCTGCATAATTTGCAAGATAATCATTTCTAATTTGCCAAGGTGATACTGTAACCTTTTCTCCGGTTTCAGAATCAATAAATTCAGTTTCCTGTTTAAAATTAAAGTTCTTTTCCTGAATGTCTTGAATGTGGAAAACAATCACCTCATGTTTAAGATGTCGAAAATGTTGAAGTCCTTTAATTATTTTTTCAGGATCATCAATAAGGTCAGAGATCAAAATAATCAGTCCTCTTTTTTTTATTCTATCGGCAAGAGAATGTAGTATTTCAGAGGTTTGTGTAGTTTCTTCCGGCTGCAAAGAATATAATTCTTTAAACAGAATATTCAAATAAGATTTCATAGAACGCGGTAAAAGATATTTAGAGATTCTATCATTGAAAGATAGTAAACCAACTGCATCTTGCTGAGTAATCATCAAATAAGCAAGTGAGGAAGCAAATGCTTTGGCATACTCTAATTTCGTTGTATTGCCAGATTTATAGCCCATAGATTTACTATGATCAATTACAATATATGCTTTAAGGTTTGTTTCCTCTTCATATCGCTTAATATAATATCTTGAAGTTTTTGCAAAAACTCTCCAGTCAATATTTTTTAAAGAATCTCCGGGAATATACTGACGGTGATCAGAAAATTCCACACTAAAACCATGATATGGAGATTTATGTAAACCAATAATAAAACCTTCGACAATCAAACGTGCACGGAGATTAAATTTATCTAATTTTGCAATATATTTTTCTGAAAGAAAGTTCACTTTTTTATTAGAAGTCATTATTTTTTCTTTCTAAAACCTACGAGTAATGATGCTGGAATTAATCCTACATAAGAAATAATTAATAGTATCGGAGAGATAGTCTTATCTCCTGTTCCCATAATAATATACGCTATAACGAGCAATATTATTGCCAAGATCAACAAAATTGCATTTATCTTTTCAAAGTGAAATCTTTTCATTTTTCCATCCTTATACGTTCAATTTTCTCAATATTTTGTTTCGCTATCTGAATTGCTTCTTCATCATTGTTTAACTCAATTGCCATTAAGAAAAAATCATCTGCTTTTTCAAGATAACCAAGTTTAAAATATATTTCTCCAAAATGATAAGCGATTACAGAATTTTCGATTTCATCCACAGGAATAGAATCTATTCTTTCTTTGGCTATCTCCATTTTTCCCATTTTGTAATAAAGCCAAGCAACACTATCTTTAATATTATTACTATTTGGCTCAATTTCAATAGCCTTTAAAAGCAATTCTTCTGCTAAATCAAGTTGCTGATTTTGTAAAACAAGAAGATAACCATAACGATTTAAATAATAGAAATCCTCGCCATTAATCGTTCTTAATTTTTCAAGAATTTCTATAGAAAATTCCATATCTGGATCATCTAATTTGGAGTTTAAGTAATTCATAAGCAATAAATAATTTTCTTCAACATCATCACTTCCCTGATAATATAATTTATAATTTTCTAAAGATTTTTCATATTCATTTCTTGTCAAATAGCAATCACCAAGAATTGCAAATTCAACGATCTCTTCTCCACTCCATTTATCAAGTAATTGCAAACAAAATTGTTCTTCATTAACTTCCATATTTAAACCAAGATATTTAGCAAATTGTTTTTTAGAAAAATGTTGAGGCGATATTTTTTCCAAATCATTTTTAAGTATATCTACTCTTTCTTGAAAATAATGAAGTGCTGCTATTTCCAATAAAATAATATTCTCATCAATAGAGCTAAATTTTTGATAACCTTTTAGATGTGAGACTAAATTAATTAATCTTTCACTTTCTTCTGTTTCTTTTACTACAATAGAATCAACAATAATAAATCTATTGCTTAAAAGTGAGTATAATGCATCAGAAAAGCTGTCATTTTCAAAAGCTGTTTTTAATCCGGAGACTAATTTTAGTTCTTCATTCTGAGTAAAATATTTTTCCAAAAGAATATTTAAACTCTTTTCTTTTGCTTGTTCTGGATCTAAACTTTCAGCTTTTTTATAAATTAATTCAAGAGTTTCTAAATCTGCAATATCTGAAAGAGCTAATAAAAGAAAATGCATATTTTCATAATTTTCAGAATCAAGAAGTAAATCTAAATTTTTCAGTAATTTGTCATTTTTATTACTGAGAACACAAATCGCAGTAAAATACGATTTCAAATCATCCGGTAGTTTTGCCCGAACTAAACCTGACTCAATTAATGATATTTGGGTATAAATATTCTTTTTTTGTTCGTGAAACCGAATAAGATTTTGAAGAAGTTCATAAGAGAATTCCTCATAATATAATTCTTCCATCAAAATAATTGCAACATCAGGATCCAATATCGATATAAGATTTACAAGAGATATTTTTTCTTCTCTATCTTCGCATTTTTCATAAGACAGTTGATTTAATTTGTCAATTATTTCTGGATTAAGAGAATAATAAAACTGGTACAACATTTTACATTGGTCGTAAGTTCGTTCCTCGCTTAAATATTCAGTCACAAGTAGATTTAATTCTTTATTTTCATCAGCTTGAAGCAGTAAACTACAGTAAATAAAAATTATTTTATCAGTAATTTTGTTCTCTTCATAGAATCTTTTACCAAAGGTAATTCCCATTTTCAAATATTCTTCATTCTTTACAGCCAATCCAAACAAAATTTCTAAAATTCTTTCTTTGATAAGCAAATTATCTTTATCAAGCTTTTCTGCTTTCAACAAAAATTCAATTGCAATTGAGAGATCTCCTACTTGAATTGCTGTTTCCGCCATTGAATAGTAATAAATTGATGCCAAGTTTGGTGCTGATTTCTCATTTAAAACATTCGGATTTTTTTTGATTGGAGTTGTATTTTTATGTGGGTTAGTTGAAGAAACACATCCATTAATTACCAATATTAATAAAGAAAAGAAAATAAAGTTTCGCATCTTAAAATGTCATATTATATTGAACAATTATGCTTCTGTCAGCACCAGTTGTAATTTTTTCATTTTCAAAAAGATCATTTGCATTTACTTTCAGAATTAAACTGTCAAGAAATCTAATATTCAAACCAATATTGAGATAACCGGAATTATTTCGAGATTCGTTATTTGCATCATCATTTAAGGCAAAATCATATTCACTTACAAAGGTGATCATCTCGCCGAGAGCTTTATCAAAACCCAAAAAGAAATTCAGGTCATTGTCATCAGTACTTTCCAAAGAGTAATTCAAACCACCGTGAACCCCAAGATTTCCCATAAAAAGAAAATTTCTTGAAGTTACAACAAAAAGCCCTTTAGATTTTAAATCATATCTTTCATTTTTTGAGTCATATTTCCCGTGACCTTGCGAATCAAAGCCAAGAGCAATGGCAGGCATTTTCGCACTTTCATCAAATATTCTTAACTTTGCACTAACTTCTGCTCTTTTATGCCATTCCGGTTTCATATTTCCAACAATACTTTCACCACCAAATGAAACTCCAAACATAAAACGTGGGAAAAGACCAACTTCTGCACCGAGCAAAATTCCATCACCACGATACAATTTTGTTTCAATAGAAGCTTCTCCTTTTTGCAGAATTCCAGCTGTTGGAACATCAACTAAATTGCGAAGTTCAAAAGCACTCAATGAAATGATCATCAAGAATAATACCCCGGTTATAATGATTTTTTTTATTCTCATTTTGCCTCCAATTATTTCTTTAATAAAAATGAATCTGAGATTACTTTCAACTCAATGAAAGCAGATAATTTGTATCCTTCTGGATAGTAGATAGAATTGTCAATCAAAAAGGCAGTATTTGTTTTTTTATCGACAAATGCAATTGATCGAAAGACACCACCAACCACAAGCTTATCATTGAACCAATTTCCTTTCATCTCAATTCCATCATATCCGGCAATTCTAATGTATTTGAATTTAACATCATCTTCATTAAAAGTATCTTCTTCATAGTATTTCCAAAAGATTTCTTTTCTGGTTTTAATTAACCATTTTTCAAGGTCAGTTTCTTTATTGATTTTCTCATAATAAACAGCAAAAAATCTATCAGCTTTTTTTCGTAATCGTGCGATATAACTAACAAAGTTGTTAGTTTTATCTTCTCTAAATATCCTATAAACACTTGGAATTTTGGCGGTCCAAGGTAAACCGTTAAAAGAAGATTTTGGTAATATTTTAAAAGCATAAGTTTTAGTCTTAATTCTTTCAATCAAAATATCCTTAAACAAATCAAAGATTTTTTCTGATTGATTGATATTCAAATCTATAATATTCTGTAAGCTATTTCCAAGAGCAAAACATACAAATTGATCATTTGCCCATAAATTTTCTTTATGAAATAAACCAAAACCATCATTTTTAACTTTATCAATAAGAGATTTATTTAATGATTCCTTTATATAATTTGCAACTTCATCGTTTGAGTTCACATCTCCAAGAAAAAGTAGATTCTTGAATTTATAGTATTGGTCAATAGCTTCAAAACCGGCTCTCTTAACAACAAAATAATTTTCATTATCGGTTGTATAAAAAAATCTACCGAGATTACCTTTAATAATATCTTCAACTTTGTTCCAAACATTATTATCAGCAAAGACATAAATCGTCTGTTGTTGTCCCCAAGATAATGGTTTTCGAGGATTGTATTTTTTATTACTTGGATGATAATTTTGTGGATCTTTCTTCTGCTTACAACCAAGCATAAATAAAGATATAAAAAGAATAGCAAAAATGATTTTTTTCACGTTATTTTTCCTTTTTCATTACAAAATAATTTATACCGGATAGAATAGTTATGGCGGCAACAATCCAAAAAAAGATGACAATGCCAAAAATTATTCTTTGGTTTAGAAATTCAATCTGTGGAAAATTTAAGTAAAGATTGTAATATACAAGTGCCGCTATAATTCCTGTTAATTGAAAAGTTGTTTTAAGTTTTCCCCAAATATTTGCAGCAATATATATTTGTTTTTTTGCATAATAATCACGCATTAGAGTCACGACAATTTCCCTAAATAAAATAATAGAAACTACCCAAAAACTGATATAATTTATCGGTTCAATTGCCAAAGCAAATAATGCACTTGCAACTAAAATTTTATCAGCAAGTGGGTCCATTATTTTTCCAAAGTTTGAAACAATTTTGTATTTTCTTGCTAACATTCCGTCATAATAATCGGTAATACTGGCAATAATGAAAACAGTTGTTCCAAAGATTGCTCCTGCATTTATGGGTTTAAAGTAAAACATAAAATATATAAATATAGGGACAAGTATGACTCTTAATAAAGTCAGAATATTAGGTAAGTATTTTATCATTAATAATCCTTTTTAATGTAACAAATTTTATAATTTTTTAAGCAATAATTAGCTTTTATTTATAGAAAAAGATAATTTAATTATCGACATTTCTCAAACTAATAAGAGAAACTAATTGTGAAGCAAAAAGAGTTAAAGTCTGTGATATTATCATCTTTAAGATATTTGCATCAGTAGATATTTCTCTTAATATTGAAAAATAAATCATTATTATAGAAAGAATACTCGGAACAAAAATAATAATTATAGACACTTTTGCAAAATTATATCTTCGTTTTTTACTATCTCCGCCAGCTTTTATTAAAACCGTCCAGAATTTATTATTTTTCAATTCAAATAGTATTCTAAAAGTAGAACCTATAATAAAGATTAATATGAGAAAAAATATTTTAAACAGAATTTCCTTTTTATTGATTTCTTTAATTTCTTCTTCATTGCTGATTAGAGATTCATTGTCAAATTCCAAAATAATTTCATCATTAAATTCTTTAATAAGATTTTCCAAAGAATCAATTTTTGCAGTACAGAGCAATTCTTCATCAAAAGATATTTTTAAAATATCCGGAATTTCATCATATTTCAAATGACTCACAATTTCATCTAATTCATATTTACTGATTAAATTTGCTGTAACAACTTTGCTTGATTGAAATAAAGTTTCTTTAACAAATTTAAAAGAATCAATTTTTGATTTAATTTTATCAATATTATGAGAAGTTTTTATGAATAGAACTGCTGTCAAATCCTTTCTTTCAGAAATTTTTCTTCCAACCATTCTCTCAAAAGATATTTGCGAAAAATTTAAGCAAAATAAAATAAAACTAAGAATTAATATTTGAAGAAAAATGCCCTTTTTCATAATTGAACCATTTTCTT
>JAOZMQ010000045.1:6621-12805 GCA_029934195.1 Candidatus Cloacimonadota bacterium
GATAGCAAATATCAAACTCATTGCATCTAATTTTTGAAGTAGTTATAATTGAAGTTCCTGAAGATAAGGCATAATCGAACAAACTCATAATCTTGATTATTTTAATTTCATCGAAAAAAATGTCAAAATCATCAAGAATAATCAAGAATGGGAGTTGCACAACAGCTCGTATAATCTCGACAATTTTTTGATCAGAAGATGATATTTTGGAAACCGGTTCTTCGATAATATCTTCTAATCCGCATAATTGGCAGAAGTTTAAAATTTTTGTCTTCAACCGTGAAGTAATTTTTTTTTGGGGTAAAATAATGTTCTCCCAAATAGACATATTTGAGATTAGTTGCTCATTCTTTTCTATCAAAATTGTTTTACGTCTATTTTTTAACAAAATTGAGTTTTGTTCTCTGATTTTTATCTCACCATCAAAGTCATTATATTCTGTCACAAGAGATTTTGATAAAAGCGATTTCCCGGAATTATTTTCTCCGCAAATTTGTATTTTTGTCCCTTTTGGAACATGAAGATAATCTATTTCAAGGACAATATCACCTCTTGATTTTAGAGAGAAGTTCTTAATTTTTAACATCTACTAATTTCCACCATAAATTTTCTTTTTTGTGGTTTGCCAAATTCAACATCAATTTTTCTCAATATTTTTAAATCATATAAATTTACCAAATGTTCACATTCACTAAAACGAGTTTGAGGATAAATGAGAAAACCCTTTCCATGTAAACTCAAATGCTTTGAAAAAAAAGATACCACATTATCCATATTACATTTTAGTTCATGCCTTGATATTGCTCTTTCGAGAAACGGACTAATTTTTCCTTCAGTTACTAAATAAAAGGGAGGATTTGAAACAATAAGTTCAAATTTCTTTTTAGAAATAATAGAAGGAGGAAATCTTAAATCACCTTCAAGAAAAGAAATATCAAGTTCTATTCTTTCTGCATTCTCTTGTGATAAATTAATTAAATCACTCTGAATGTCCATCCCTAAAATATTCCATTCCGGTCTATAATATTTCAACATAATAGCGATAATTCCTATACCACAACCTAAATCAAGAACTTGAAGAGCCATTTTTGAGCTACTCTTCAAAATCTCTTTTACAAAGTACTCAGTGTCAGAAGAAATTGGTTGTCCATGTTTATTCTGAAAAATAACTTTGTCCTCAAAAGGAAGAAGAACAGGTATTTGCATTTACATTTCTATGAAAGTTGCAACATTCTATTTATACTTTTTAAAGCTTTTTTTGCTATCTTTTCCTCAATTATAATTTCATTATTTTCTTCAAGTAAAGTTAAAAAGACATCTCTTAATGAAGTTTTTTTCATATTTATACAAATAGCTTTATCAGAAAGAGAGCGAATTTTTTTATTCGGATATTTAATTCTCAATTGAGCGATCAATCCGATTTCTGTTCCAATAATAACTTTATCATTTTCAGCAATATAATCCGCAATTTGTTTTGTTGAACCGACAATATCAGCAAGATTAAAAACTTCTGGAGAACATTCAGGATGCACAATTATTTTATAATCAGGAAAATTTTCTCGTGCATTCTCAATATCTTGAACGGAAATAAAGGAGTGGTGTACTCGACAAAACCCTTTCCAAACAATTACATTTTTATTTGTTTTTTGGGCTGCGAAAGTACCAAGATTTTGATCAGGGACGAAGAGAATCGTATTGTCCTTTGGTAAAGATTCTATTATTTTAACTGCATTTGAAGAAGTACAACAAATATCACTTTCCGCTTTTACTTCAACTGAAGAATTTACATAACATAAAACTGTTGATTGTGGATGTTCTTTTTTGAACTCTTCAAGTTGCTTACTTGTAATCATATCCGCCATTGGACATCCTGCTTCATTTTGTGAGAGTAAAACTTTGGCATTTGGCTTTAGCAATTTCGCTGTTTCTGCCATAAATTTCACTCCGCAAAAAACAATCATCTTTGCGTCTGTTTGTGATGCTTTTTGAGCTAATTCCAATGAATCACCGACAAAATCAGCAACATCTTGAACTTCCATAATTTGATAATTATGAGCAAGAATCAAAGCATTCTTTTCTTTTTTTAATCTTTTAATTGTATTAATCATGATTTTTTCAGATAATTCAGTCATATTATAATTTCCCTTTTTTGTCTATATTCTTTAAATCAAAACAATTACTTTCAAAATTGTTACAAAAAAACATCTAAACTTTGGTATGACCAAAAGATCCGCTATTACGTGATGTTTCATTTAATTCTTCTTGAATAGTAAAATTTGCAATTTCATGTTTAGAGATTACCATCTGTGCAATTCGCATACCGGTTTCGACAATGAAAGTTTCACTACCAAAATTATAAAGGATTATTTTTACTTCCCCTCGATAATCGGAATCAATAGTTCCGGGAGAATTTAAAACCCCAATTTGATTTTTCAAAGCAAGTCCGCTTCTTGGTCTTATTTGAGCTTCAAAACCAATAGGCAATTCCATTGAAAATCCTGTAGATATTAATACTAATTTCCCGGATTCAATTTCCAAAGATTTATCATTTGCCGAAAAAATATCATATCCGGCAGCATGTTCAGTCATTTTTTGGGGAAGACGTGCAAGTTTCGATAACAATTTGATTCCGACTTCAACCATTAGAACTCTCTTAAAAGAATAAAATCAGTTAATAGGGACAACATCTCGGCTTTATCACCGTATTTTTCAAGTAATTTTTTTGCTTCATTCACCAATTTTGTAGCCATTTCTTTTGATTTATCCAATCCATAAACAGCTGGATAAGTAGCTTTACTAACTTTTATATCTTTTCCAACAGTCTTTCCCATCTTTTTCGAACTTCCCTCAATATCTAAAATATCATCTACAATTTGGAAAGCCAAACCAATTTTTTCACCAAATATTTCCATGTTTTTGGTATCTTCTTTAGAAGCCTCAGCAGCATAACAACCAAAACGAATAGCCAATTTTATCAATCGTCCGGTTTTGTTTCTGTGAATAAAATCCAGTTCTTCTTTAGTAATATCTTTTCCTTCGCTCAAAATATCTTTCATTTGCCCAAGAATTAAACCTTGATCACCACTTTCGGAAGCAAGTTCACGAATCATTTTAATTTTATTTTCATCTGACATTTCAATTGTCGTCAACAGATCAAAAGCATAGCAAAGAAGGGAATCTCCAGCAAGTAAAGCAAGGTCATCGCCATAAACAACATGACAAGTTTTTTTCCCTCTTCGGTAATCATCATCATCAATAGCAGGCAAATCATCGTGAATTAAAGTAAAAGTATGAAGCATTTCAATAGCAGCTGCAAGCGGTTGCACTTTGCTTACTTCATCAGAAAATAATTCAAATGTTCTAAGCATAAGATATGGTCTCAATCGCTTTCCGCCAGCAAATAACGTATGTCTCATTGCTTTGTGAATATCTTTTGGATACTCATCTTTTCTCGGAAGAAATCTGTCTAAAGTAATATTGACAAGTTCACGTTTTTCTTTTAAATCTTTTTTTAGAAGCTTGTTATTAATCATCACTCCCTCTATTTTTCTCAATTTTATTATTTAGTTTCTCGGTCAAAATTTCAACTTTGTTTTCGACATTGACTAATTTTTCTTCGCAATATTTTATCAAAGATGTTCCTTCTTCAAATAATTTTACTATTTTATCAAGATCATCAACACCATTTTCTAAATGTTCAACAATGTTTTCTAATTGAGATAATGCAGTTTCAAAGTTCATATTTTTTTTCATTTAGTTTACCTCACTAATATTTATAACGACAAGTAAATCGCCGGATTCATGAGAGATTGAAATTTTATTATTTATTGCGATATTACTTAAACCCCGGCATTCAAATCTATTAAGATTTTCATATTTTAATGGATATTTCAATCCGGTTGTATTAATTTTTGTCACAGAATTCGATATTGAAATTAGAGAAACTATTGATTTTTTTTTAACATTGTCCTGCCAGTTTTGATCAGCAAGAAAAATTCTTTCTTCTCCTGTAAATATTTCACATTTTAAATTATCTTTTTGAGCTAAAAATAAGCAGTTCAAAACTCCCAAACTATGATCAAATCTATTTTCCATTGAATTTAAGATTAATATGTCTTCAATCTTATTTTTTTTACACCATTGAATTGCAATTTCTGTATCCGTGAAATCCTTTTCTTTTGGATATTGAATTATTTTTGATTTTTTAGAATAGAAATCAATTGCTTCCTTTTTTACAGAATCAAGATCACCAATAATGTAATGACATTCTATCTTTTCAGAATAAAGACTATTTAGACCACCATCGACAGCAATCACAATAAAATCTTTTTGAATATTGTTTAAACATTTATGAATATTATGCGAAAAAGTATTTGTTACAAGTATAGCTTTCTTTTTGATAAAATCTTGCTTAATTTCTTGCAATACGAATATCTTCCTCAAATTTATTTAAATATCTATAAGGATTCCTATTTTTTCCATAGTAAATCACTTCATAATGAAGATGAGCACCGGTGGAGCGACCAGTATTTCCCATTAAACCGATGATTTGTCCTTTTTTTACTCTTTCTCCTTTTGATACCAAAATTTTATATAAATGGCCATACTTGGTTTTATATCCAAATTCATGATTCAATAGAATATATCTTCCTAAACGTTTTTTTCTCCCGATGGATTTAACTGTGCCGTCAGCAGTGGCATAAATAGGTGTTCCTCGTTTATTGGCAATATCTAACCCTTTATGGAATGATTTTCTTTTAGTAATTGGATGTTTTCTCCAACCGTAAGGGTCTGAAATTCTTCCAAAAGTAGGATAAATCGAAGGTGTATTCAAATATATTTTTTCTTGAAGATTAATATTTGAGATTAAGTTCTCGTGAGAATTAATTTTGGATTCCACAATTTTGTTTAATTGTTCCAATTTGTTAGTAAGTGCAGAAAATTCTATTACAAAAGGTGGATCCAATTCAATGAAAGTAGTATCAATTTTTGGTAAACCACCTGTACCCATTTTTCTGATTTCTTTATTGATTTCTTTAAAATTCTTTTCTGTTCGAATGCTATCTTCCCAATCTTCAATTAATAGAAGTTTAGAATTAATGGAATCAAGCTCATTATTTAAACTCAATAATTTCTCTTTAAGAAGTTTATTTTCTTGCTCTATTTTTTTTGTACTTAGCTCATTACTCTTAGTTTTAAAACCATAAAAAGCATAAACAAAAAGTAAGATAAAAGATAAAATAGCAAAAGAAAGTAAAAAAAATCCAAGATTTCTATTCAAAGAAAAACTTTGAGTCTTACTTGAATCAGTTTGTTCAAAAGTGAAAGACCATTTTTTATTTATATTCATTAATAATCCTGATGAAAAACCTAAAGATGTATTTATTATCAATATCCTTTATTGATAGTATGCAAAAACTAATCGAAAGATTAGACTGAAATTTGCTTTAAACAACACTTAGATTATTCTTTTTATTTTTTCGATTTTCAAAAAAAGATGCTCTTTAATCGTGTCAAGTAATAATTAGTATTTGGAACGTAAACTATGAGATCAGGAGTTCTGGCATTATTTATAGAATGATCAAAAAAATAAATTTGTGTTAGGTTTTCTGAATTTTAATCAGTGTCTGAAAGAAAAGGATTTTTTAACCATGAAGGGCAGAAGATCATGAAGAAAAAATTAATAGAAAAAACGATTAATTCTCTATCTGCGTAGAAGTGACATCTTTGTAGCTCAATGCGTTAGCGTTGGGAAAAGATAAAAAAAGAACTAAGCTACAGAGTAGCGACAAAAAAAAAGGAAATTTAGGAAAAGTTAGTTCTCGTTCAGATACTATATAATTCACAATTATTTAAATTATTCTTTTTCATTAATTGTAATTTCCAAGAGTAAAACAGGAAGAAATTGATTACTACGTTTGTATTTATTTTCAAAAATTGCATCATAAAAGCTCGAACTATTTTGTAAAAGATACGGGTCGATTAATAATAAATTATCGTTTTTCCCAAGTGAACTATATACATTTAACAAAGAATTAACCTGTTGTGCTTTTCTGATTATAGATTTCCATTTAACCGAAATCTCTAAATCAATTAGTTGAACTTTACTAAATTTTGGAGTGATATTTATTTCATAGCCACTTTTAACATTAGTCCTCTGATAGGTAATAAGAGGAAATCCAAT
>JAOZMQ010000371.1 GCA_029934195.1 Candidatus Cloacimonadota bacterium
TGGAATTGTTGTGGAGTTGTTTCTTCACTTACAAGCGATGATTTGATGCATCATCTTGCACCTGTTCGTAATTTTGTTCGCGTTTTGGATATGAATAAAGATGGTTTAGTAAAAGATGAAAAAAGACTTTTAACTCTTTGTTCAATGTGCTTTAATACGCTCAAAAGATCGAATCAAAGAGTTCAGAAAGATAAGGAAGAACTTGATTCACTGAACGAATTTATGTATAACGAAAATGATTATGATGGCAGTGTAGATGTTATTCATTATTTAGAATTACTCAGAGACAATGGTTTTGAAAAAATGACCGAAAAAGTTAAAACCAAATTGAGTTCTTTAAAAGTTGCTCCATATTATGGATGTATGCTTATCCGTCCCAAAGAAGTAGGTATTGATGATCCAGAAGAACCTTCTGTTTTTGAAAATTTTATCTCTGCTCTTACAGCTGTTCCTGTTGATTGGAGAGCAAAAAATAAATGTTGCGGAAGCTATCTTACGGTTAATAACGAAGATATTGTGATTAATCTCGGTCACGGAATTCTTGAAAATGCTCGTCAAAACGGAGCTGATATAATAGTAACAGCTTGCCCACTTTGTGCGTTTAATCTCGATAATCGACAAAAGGGAATCATGAAAAAACATCTTGATTTTAAACCAATACCAGTCCTTTATTTTACACAATTAATGGCAGTAGCATTTGGCTTGGATAAAGATGATTTTGCTTTTGATTTAAACTATATTGATCCTTTGCCTTTGTTAAAAGATAAGAATATTTTGTAACCTTTCCCTAACCCTTTCCTAAAAAAGGAGCGGGGACACTTCCCTCCTAATTAGGAGGGATTGAGGGAGGTTAGAAAACGGTTTTCATAATTGAAAATTGTAATTAAAAAAATAGGAGGTCCAAACAATGGACGAACATAGAAAAATGGTAACAGTGTTTATAATGGGAGAACCTCAAGAAGTTCCTGAAGGATCAACCATTATAATGGCATTTGAATATGCAGGTTTTCAATTAAAAAAAGGTATTGGTTGCCGTGAAGGTTTTTGCGGAGCTTGTGCCACGATTTATCGTGAAAAAGGTGATTATAAACTTAAAGGTGGATTAGGCTGTCAAACAGTAGTTTCCGAAGGAATGTCTCTTGCTCAAATCCCTTTTGTCCCAGCTGAAAAACCACTTTATGACCTTAATGACTTAACTCCTGATATTAGTACAATTAAAGAATTATTTCCAACTGTTTTTCGTTGTGTTGCTTGTAATACTTGTTCAAAAACTTGTCCGCAAGATATTCAAGTAATGGATTATGTTCAGGCAGTTAAACAAGGAAATATTGCAAAAGCAGCAGAAATTTCTTTTGATTGTATTCGTTGTGGATTATGTGCTTTACGTTGTCCGGCTGAGATTGTTCAATTCAATGTAGCTACTCTTTCTCAAAGATTGTACGGAAAATATCTTGCAAAGAAAAGTCCGGAACTTGAAGAAAGAGTTGATGAGATTGAAAAAGGTAAATATAATACAGATATGAAAGATGTAAAAGCTTTGAATCACGATGATCTTGTAAAAAGATACTATGATCGTGAGATCAAAATCAAATAGAATCAGGAGTAAATATGTATCCGGAATATATGTTTGAATCAATCAAAAAAGTAGAAAGTACACGTGCTAAAAGACTTGAATTGGCAAAAAAATATGGTAAAAAAGTTTTTAAACCTATGGATGAAAAAGAGCGAGATTTTATTCTCTCTACTTTTCATCCGGATTATAAAGATGATGCATTAAAAGAAATTAGAATTGGACCGAACAAAGGCGACAAAATAACTAACGAAGTTGTGGACGTTATGGAATCTTATCCAAGAAATTTATCACACGAAATTGATTTGGATAAAATTGATTTTGAAACAGATGTTTTAGTTATCGGTGGTGGTTCTGCCGGGCTTTCTGCTGCTTTGGAATCTGCAAAACTTGGAGTAAGTACTATGTTGGTGACTAAGCTTCGTCTCGGTGATGCAAATTCAATGATGGCTCAGGGGGGAATTCAAGCTGCTGATCAAAAAGATGATAATCCTATTTTGCATTATCTTGATGTTATTGGTGGTGGACATTTTGACAATAAACCCGATCTTGCAGAAGCTCTTGTAATGGATGCGCCAGAATCTATAAAATGGCTTGAAGAACTTGGAGTAATGTTCGATAAAAACCCCGATGGAAGTATGTCTGTGAAATCCGGTGGGGGAACTTGCAGAAATAGAATGCACTCGACTCGCGATTATACAGGAGCTGGAATTTGCCGTGTTTTACGAGATGAAGTATATAATAAATCTGATAAAATTAAATGTCAGGAATACACTGCAGCAACTGAATTGATTCTTGATGATAAAGGTCAAGTGGCTGGAGCTGTTCTCTATCATATTGAATTGAAAAAATATTTTGTTGTAAAAGCAAAAACTGTGATTATTGCAACCGGAGGTTATGGAAGACTTCATATTCGTGGCTATGAAACTACAAATCATTACGGTGCAACAGCTGATGGATTGGTAATAGGTTATCGTGCCGGAGCAAATTTGCTGTTTATGGATTCCGTTCAATATCATCCAACCGGAGCAGTTTTCCCTGAGCAGATTGTCGGATTTCTCTGTACTGAAAAAATTCGTGGACTTGGAGCTCAACCTGTAAATAAAGATGGAGAACTATTTGTATTTCCATTAGAACCTCGTGATGTGGAAGCTTCTGCTTTTATCCGTGAATGTGAAGAAGATAGAGGCGTTACAACTCCTTCCGGTTTGAAAGGAATTTGGTTGGATAGCCCATTGATTGAAGAACTAAGTGGAGAAGGAACAATCGAAAAAAATCTTCCGGCAATGTTACGTCAATTCCAAAGATTTGATATTGATATTAGAAAACAGCCGATGTTGGTTTTCCCTACTCTTCATTATCAAAATGGAGGTTTGGAAATTAATGCTGATGCTGAAACAAAGATTTCCGGTCTTTATGTTGCAGGAGAAGCTTCTGGCGGAGTTCATGGCAGAAACCGTTTGATGGGAAATTCTCAACTCGATATTATTGTGTTTGGAAGAAGAGCAGGTAAAAATGCAGCCAAGAAAGTTTTGGCAGGAATTGAACTCGGTAAACTTTCTCTTGAGCATGTAGATAAATATGCCAAAGAAGTTGAAAAAATTGGAATTAATAAAAATCAAATTTCTCCAATTATCCTTCCCGATTATATACCAGATCACGTAAAAGCAAAACAACTTACAACTGAGTATAAAGGAAACTTGTTTTAGAATAATTGTTAACCATTGCGAACGGTCATTTTTTTTGACCTTCGCAATGGTTGAATTCCTGTTAAAAGTGAAGATAATGGGGGTGGATATGTGTTTTATTATGGGGTTGAGATTTTGAACCATCAACAAACCAGCTTCCGACTTGAAAAGAATGGACATCTTGTCCACATTATCTGAATCAGGATTTTATTCTCGTAGGACAATCAGCTTGATTGTCAATGGTCAAT
>JAOZMQ010000372.1 GCA_029934195.1 Candidatus Cloacimonadota bacterium
AGACAAAAGTTAGTTTTCGTTCAAGTTCATACTTTATGTGATTTAATTAATCTCTTGACCATAAATTCTGTTTTCAATTTTTGGCAATTATAGATGTTTTGAAGAAAATCAAAATATCAAGAGGAGAATCAAAATGAAAATATTTATTTTACTAAAATGAAAAAAATCTAAACGGTCAGGTTGGCTTAATAAATAACAATTCTTCTCAGAGTCTCTAATATTCTGTGATGAATTGCAGAATAAAAGGAGATGAAAAAATGAAAACAAAAGTATTGGTATTGTTATTACTCATTTTGAGTGTACAATTATTTGGTGAAAGAAAAACAATTGAAGGTGATTTGAAAATTGCCGGTGGTACTGCCCATTTGAAATTCATGAAAACTCTATCAAAAGGTTTAATGAAAGATAATCCTAATTTAAGAATCAGTATTGAAGGTGGTGGAAGTGGTGTTGGTATCAAAAAAGTAGGGGAAAATCTTGTTGATATTGGAAATTCCGGACGAGATTTAAAACAATCAGAAATCGAAACTTATGGATTAATTCCGCACAAAATTGCCATTGATGGTATTGCGATAATTGTGAATAATACCAACAAAATCAACGATTTAAGTTTTGAACAAATTCAACTTATTTTCAGTGGTGAAATTACCAATTGGAAAGATGTAGGTGGAGAAGATAAGAATATAAATCTTTATTCACGAGATTCTG
This sequence comes from Candidatus Cloacimonadota bacterium, assembly GCA_029934195.1. Lineage (GTDB taxonomy): Bacteria > Cloacimonadota > Cloacimonadia > Cloacimonadales > JAOZMQ01 > JAOZMQ01. The sequence goes on from JAOZMQ010000372.1 coordinate 709, forward strand.
AAAGTGGAACAAGAAAAACATTTGTAAAACTTGCCTTAAAAAAAGGTAAAATATCTCAAGAGGCAATAATTGTAAATTCAAATGGAAATATGAAAACTGCTGTTTCACAAGATGAACATGGTATTGGTTATATGTCTGTTGGCTATCTTGATAAATCAATAAAAGGTGTTGCAATTGAAGGAATTAAGCCGACATTAGAATCTGTAAAAAATGGTTCTTACAAGATTCAGCGTTATTTGTATAGTATAACCAAAGGTCAACCGACTGGAACAACAAAGACTTTTCTGGATCTATTGTTAAGTGAAAAAGGTCAAAAAATAATCAGCGATTATCATTTTATTCCAGTAAAATAAATCAAGCTCTTTTGGGAGTTTTTTTGTGTATGAAAGCAAAAATTATTGATTTTATCATCCAAAATATTGGACGAATAATTCTAATGGCAGGATTAATATTTCCATTCATTTTGTTATATTATTCCTTGCCATTATTAAAAATAAATTCGATTTCCACAATTTTATTTGGAGAATGGAATCCCGACAAAATGATTTTTGGTATTGGAAATTTCATTTTTACAACTCTCATTATTGGAATTGTTTCAACTATTTTATCCTTGATTATGGGAATATCAATTTCACTATTTATTGATTTTTATCGCAAAACTTTAATAGGACGATTTGTTCATAAAATTATTGAAGTGATGAGTGGAATTCCAACAGTTGTTTATGGATTTATTGGAATTATGTTTTTAATTCCATTTTTTAGAATTTATACTAAATCACCAACTGGTTATGGCATTTTAAGTACATCTATTGTTTTGTCAGTTCTAATCTTACCTACAATTATTTTATACATCAATCAAAGCATGTTGCTGATTCCAAATTCTATAAAATTAGCAGCAAAATCTCTTGGGTGCAAAAAATCTCAATACTATTTTCAAGTGATATTTCCGCATATTCTCAAGGGAATTTTTACAGCTTCAATTTTGGGATTTTCAAGAGCCATAAGTGATACGCTGATTGCATTAATGTTATCAGGTAATTCTTTCAAATTTCCGGATTCAATATTTTCAACAGGTCGAACACTTACCTCGCATATTGCTTTAATAATGCCGGGAGAATTTGATAGTATTCAATTTAAAACAGTGTTTTTTATAGCGATAATTCTTTTATCTTTTGTCTTTTTATTAAATCTTATCTTGCACAAATTGGGAAATAATAACTGATGAAGTTAAAAATTAGAAGTTCTGAATTGTTTTTTAGACTCTTGCTGTATTTAGGAATCGTATTTTTATTTCTAATAATTATTGGAGTTTTATTTTTCTTTATTAACAATGGATTGTTAGAAATATTGAAGGAACAAAAAGCTGATATTTCCTTTTTGCAAAATATATTTTTAGATTTGAAATCTGCAATAGTGGGAACTTCTTTATTAGTTTTAATTTCTGTTTCAATTGCAACTCCAATAGGTTTACTTACCGGAATTTATATCAGCGAATATCTTGAAGGAAAGAAAAAAACTTTAGCACAATTTATGGTGAAAATCTTGTCCGGCATACCGAGTATTATTGTCGGAATTTTTGGTTTTTTGTTATTGATAATTTGTAATAATTTGTTTAATTTAGATTTACGAACCGGATTTATTGTATCTGTATTATCAATTGGATCTCTAATATTACCGTATATTATTAATTCAACTATTCAAGCATTTTCCGATTGTGATCCTGATTTGAGGAAAGCCGGTTTATCATTGGGAGCAAAGAAATATCAATTAATATTTAGAATCTTAATCCCAGAATCTTTTCTTGCAATTTTCTCCGGTTTTATTCTATCGATTGGACGTGCAGCCGAAGATACAGCAGTCATAATGCTAACAGGAGTTTCAGCATTTTCCGCTTTACCTAAAAGAATTTTTGACTCTTATGAAGCATTACCATTTTATATCTATTACTATTCATCGGAATACCAAAATGAAAAAGAATTACTCTCTGTTTACGTGGCATCTTTTATAATGATTGCTTTTACTTCTTCAATTATTATAATTGCAAGTATTATTAATAAAAAAATTCATTATCATTTAAAATACAGGAAATAAAATGAAACCAATTTTGGATATTAGAAATCTATCCTTTTCGTATGGTGAACATTCTGTTTTGGAAAATATTTTCATCAAAATAGAAGCACTAAAAGTTACCGCAATTTTGGGAGATTCAGGTTCAGGGAAAAGTACTTTTTTGAGTATTTTATCTCTTTTATTTAGAGAAGATTCGAATTATTCTATAAAAGGATCTATTTTTTTTGACAAGAAAGATATTCTATCTATAAAAAAGGATTTTTGGAAAATTCGCCGTAATATTGTTTATATAGCTCAAAAACCAAATCCCCTTCATTCCTCAATTTATAAAAATCTAAACTTTCCTTTGAAAATTACCGGAAATTATCATAAAAAAGATTTTAATTTAATAATTGAAAATGGTTTAAAACAAGTAAATTTATGGAAGGACGATAAAGATAGATTGCATAAATCAGCTCTAAATCTTTCCGGAGGACAACAACAAAAATTATGTATTGCGAGAGCTTTAATGTTAGATCCAAAAATAATCCTTTTCGATGAACCGACTTCTTCTTTGGATTCTCTAAATAAATTATTAATTGAAGATCTAATCCAAAAGCTCAGAAAAACAGTTACAATTATTTTTGTTTCGCATGATAATGAGCAAATTACAAGACTCGCAGACTCTGTTTATCATTGTCATAACAAAAATATTGTAAAATTGGAGAGTTAATGGAAATGAAA
>JAOZMQ010000373.1 GCA_029934195.1 Candidatus Cloacimonadota bacterium
AGATACTATGTAACTCGTTTTTAAAATGTGTAAAAAAAAACAGAAGTCCCTTTTCTGTAAGGAACTTCTGTTAACTTTTTCTTTGCAAAAGACTGAATGGTTTCTATTTTATAAACAATCTAAACTTATGCAATTATTACAATTATTAAAATTTTACTTCCATCGTTAAGAAAACATGAAAAAGTGGTGATGGTGATACATAAGGAAAGTAAGTATATTCAGATTCTTTTTCCGGATTTATAAGTTTTCCATCAAGAGATCTTCCATATAACTTTGAAATATATGCTTTTGAATAATTATCATCTTTATTTGTAATGTTATTCAAATTTAATTTCAAAGAAGCATCTTTTCCAAACATAGTGTATTTATAAGAAATTGAACTATCTAACTGAAAGAAAGCCGGAAGTTTTGAGCTATTGTAAACATATTCATCTGTATCCGGATCTTTTTCTCCATCAGTTTGGAAATTTCCATCTTCATCATACCAATATTCTTGATTTATTACAAGATTATCAAAGGTTGTAAAATATCTGTCCCACCAACGAGTAGAAAATCCAATTCTAAGTTTTCCATCAAAAGGCATATCGTAAAAAGTATAGCCAATATCAGTATTTAGAGTTAATTCTGGTGAATATGGGACAGTTTTACCTATTACATTTACTGCATCTTCGTAAAATATTTTTTCGAAATTCATAGTATTCCATTTGTTATGGCTATGACTTCCGGACAATTTTGTGTCAAAATTAAATATTGAATATTTTGCACTGGCTTCAATTCCTTTGTGGGTGGCATTTCCCGCATTTACAACAGCGGTTTTCATATTTCCACCATCATCTAAATATGAAGAAGATTCTATTTTATCAGTATATTTTGTTTCATAGATATTTACATCAAGTCCAAAATTTTCATGTGTAAAACCGAAACCAACTTCAAATGTCTCTGCTTTTTCCGGATCCAAATCAATCATTTTATTATTATAAATTTGCTTATATCCAGGACCATTAGTTCTATCATACCAATCACTTACTTTTGGTTCTTTATAAGTAATTGAACTATTTACAAACAAATTAAGTTCTTTTGTAAGGTTATAATTTATTCCGGCTTTAGGTGAAAAAAAGTTATAGGTTCTTTCATAATCAGAATCTTTTATCCCATATTTATCACCATTTGGAAAAATAATTGAATCTCCTTTTGTTGCATAGAAAGAATAATCTGTAAATTTACCTTTATTGTAATCGAAAACCTTAATTGGATTTTCTTTTACTTCTGAAGAATATGAAGCGTATTGCCCATCTAACATGATATTCAGTTTGTCAAATAAATCAATTTTTACTCTTGCAAAAGTAGAAAGATTGATAACAGTTGTTGTATAATCATATACTCTTTGAGCTTCAGAATAGATTCCAAGACTGTCTTCTTTAGTTTCATCAAAATGTCTAAAATTTAAAACTTCCTTAAAATGGTCGCCAGACCAATTCCTAAACTCTCCACCGAAAACAAAACGTAATTGATCACTAAATTCATATTGGAAATTTGAATTTAATCCTACTTGAAAATGCTCACTATGGCTTTCAGATTTCCAAGAATGATTTGTATCTGCGGTCATATTTGCACCAGCTGGAATTCTTACACTATCTCCGTCTGCGTAAGTATAATATTTGTTGTCCGGATTGTATCCATCTAAGACAAATCCGTACTCATCATACATATATTTTGCATGTTTACCCCAATATCTTGCTTCGGTACTTGTACTGGTTTTGAGTCCAGCATAAGCTACTTCGCCAGTTTCGACATCAAATTTTCCATTAGCAAGATAAGAGCCTGCTCCTTTTCCTTGAGTGATAAATAAATTAGTATTCAATAATTTGCTATCATCAATATTCCATTTATCTCGAATTGAAAATTGTGGTTTGTTGTAAAAATTTTCTTGCCATTTGTGATTTGTAGGGTTATATTCCCTTCCTAATTGTTTATGTAATCCGGGATCAGAATTACTTCTTGCCTGATTATGTTGTTGTGGAGCAACGATTAAACTTGTGTTTAGCTTATGGGATTCAAATTTTGATTCAGTTTCTAATCCAAATGACCATCCATCATATGATGTTCCGATAATATAAGAATCTCCAGCTTTTCTTTCAACATTTGCAGAAAAATTCAATTTACCATCAAAAAGATCACCTGAATCATATTTGAGCATTGTAGTATAATTTATAGGATCATAATCAATCATATCAGCGACTTTTTTTTCAGTAATTACACCTGTTTCCGGATCAGTTATTTGAATGATTTTAGCTTTACCACTGGCAACTTTTCCTTTTGTTGTATAATATCCAGAAGAAGTTCTGAGTGTAAATCCTTTATTTGACGTGCCACCTATTGTTTCAATATTTACAGAACCTCCAATTGAACCAGAGCCGTAAAGAGAAACACCAGCACCTCTTTGAACTTGAACAGATTTAACATTTGATGAGAGTCCAGACCAGTTAGACCAATAAACAACTTGACTTTCAGGATCATTAACAGGGATTCCATTTACTAAGATTTGTACTTTATCAGCTGTGAAACCACGCATAGTAATCTCTGCTTCTCCCAATCCTGAACTATTTGAGAATAATCCGGGAACATCATCGAGTAATTCCGGCATATCTTCAGTTGTATATTTATCAGCAATTTCTTTCTGACTAATATTTGAAAAAGCAATAGGAGTTTCCCTTTTTACAGCTCTATTTTCTGTAACAGTAAAAGCAGTCATTTCGATTGCCGACATTTCAAGATCAAAATTTATTGTAGCAGTAAGATTTTTTTTAACTTCTACTTCAACAAATTTCTGTTCATATCCCATAAAAGAAACGTACAATTTGTGAGTACCAACAGGAACATTTTTAAGAATATAGCTACCATTTTTGTTAGTATAAGTTCCAAGTTGCAACTTATCAATAAAAACAGCTGCCTCAGATATTTGTTCATGATTTTCAGCACTGTGAACTCTTCCGGCAATAGAACCAGTATCAACTGCAACTAAAGTTACAGATATTATGAGCAATACCAAAAGTGCAAATATTTGTCTAATTTTCTTCATAGTTTTCTCCTCTTTTTTTTGTGAATAGACACGTTTAATTGTCAATCGAATATCTGTCAACTACAATTGAAATTACAATAAATATACAGAAAGAATGAAGATTTATTTTTAGAAACTCCGGTCTTTTGAACTTGCTTCGCAATGAATGAAATGAATGTGAAGCGAGAATAATTAGTGTTTGTTAATAGTCAATCAAGCTGATTGACCTGCGAGGAAGTAACCAAGATGGTTACATTCCCAAACCTTAATATAGAGTAAAACAAGATAAAAATTACAATTCTGATTTTGATAAAGTAGTTAGTACTTGAACGAAAACTAACTTTTTCTGAATTTTCTTTTTTTGTCGCTACTCTGTAGCTTAGTTTTCTTTTTATCTTTACCCAACGCTAACGCACAATGTCATTAAGTTAAGAAAAACAG
>JAOZMQ010000374.1:0-2690 GCA_029934195.1 Candidatus Cloacimonadota bacterium
TAGCTGATTATATGAAATCTTTGTCTGACATATTCACTGCATCTGAGGCACATCTCGACAGCAAGATGGCAGAGCATGACCGCCGCGTCACAGAGGCCACAAAAGCCCTGGAACAGCGGCTCATGAATCTCTATGCTGACAAGTATCCCAAGGGCAAGGGCAAGTTTGAGATCAAACAGGCCCAGGAGCTTCACAAGCAGATCATAAAAGAGGTCAATAAGACCTATGGAACTGCTGTTGACAGCATCCTTGCGGATTATCCGGGCATTGCCTCCCAGATAGAGAAAGATTTCAAAGATATGAACATTCCGCTGTCATTCACCAGGGCGGATCAGTCTATGCTGACCGCCCTTATGGATTCCACGCGGAGCAATTTTTCCCACCTCGGCACAAAGGCCGAGGATGAGCTTGTGCAGGGCATATATAATGCCGTGATTGCAGGCACGGACTTTGCCACGCTCACAGATCAGATGCGGGCGGCAGTGACAGGATTGCAGGACAGGACAGGCGGAAGCCTCGCCGGATATGCCAGCATGTTTGCACATGACGGCCTGATGAATTTTTTCCGCTCCATCCATAAGAAAAAGGCACAGGATGCCGGGGTGAAAGACTTTCTCTATGCGGGGAATGTCATTAACTCAAGCCGCCCGTGGTGTCAGGAACACTGCATGGGGGTGTATTCGGAAGAGGAAATCAACGGCTGGGAGAAAAAGAAATGGCAGGGCAAGAATACGAAACTCTCAGTATGGGCTGCGGTCGGCGGATACAGATGCCGGCACCATCTCAGGCCAATACTCAAGGAGTGGATTGAGGAAAAGCCGGAAGAGCTTTTGGATTATCTGCTGCAATCGGGGCTTATTCTCGGCACAGCCCAGGCCACCAGACTGGCTATGGACAAATTTTTCGGCATGCTGGATCATTTTGTTTTGGACCAGCTCCCGGACGATTATTTTTATGGTGAGCATCTTTATTGTTATCGTTCCGGGGGTTTGTTTTCGCACCATGCCATCGGCATCGGAAAGGATAAGGTGATCAGCTACACCCCTCTCCCGGACAGCGACAGATTGGAAATCCAACTTAGGACGGTTCGTGAACTCGCACTCGGCCAGAAATTGGAAGAAGGTGAGACAGGCAGCGCCCTGGGCAGAAGCACTGTTATTATCAAACCCCACCCTAATCGGAAATATTCCAAAGATGAGGCCGTGGAAAGGGCTGAGTCAAAATTGGGTGAGCAGGAATACCACAAGGAGTCAAATAATTGTGAACATTTTGTTAACTGGTGTATCGACGGAGTTGAGTACAGTTCGCAGATTGACGTGCTGGCAACGATTAAAAAATTGATCGGTCTTGTGCCAAAATACGGGACCCCGATGGCCCTTTCCGCTGTTGTGGCAAAAATTATCGGAGACGAATGGGACAGACGGGAGTATGGGGGCCGGCTTATCGACGCCCTCATATCAGCATATAAGCGAAAGGCGAATGTTGAGGACGCAGTGACAGGGGATGATGATGTCTATGCGGCAGCGAGAAAGAAGAACGCAGAGCGTGACAGGGAGATGGCGATTATGGAGAAAGAGGAACCCATTGCATTTTTCAAGGCCAAAACAGAGCTTATGGCCAAAGAGATTGAAATGAAAAAAAAGATTCTGGATGATTTGAAAAGCATTGAAGAACTGCCTGAAGATACGACAGCGGAACAGGCGGCGTTTGCAATTGACTCCTTTGAAAAAGAGATAAAAGAGGAAGAGGGGAAGATTGCAAAGATAAAGAAAATTATCGCAGCAATCGAAAAGGAGGAGAGCATAGTGTCACTCCATGTAAAGGCAAAAGAACGCCTTGTCCGCTCTTTGAGGCAAAGGACGGACAATAAGATGAATTATAAAGACCGTCTTTCCCATTTCCAGACGCAGTATGCAGGCACGGACAGCCGGTGGGCGGCATTCAGCGGGCAACGTCAGCTAACAGATGCGGAAAAGACGGAAAAAGAATCGCTGAAAGCTAAGAGAGCGTCGCTCCGTGGAAAAATTACGACGTGGCGCAACAAGGTTGAAAATAACCTCGGTGCAATTGCCACTTTGGAAGATAAGATAAAAGCCACCCGGGCACTGATACGGAGGGCGGAAAAGATGATTGTCGAATCCCTGAAAAAATTGAAAGACACGGAACGGGGCTATGACGCAGCGGGAGAGATTGCCTGATGTCTGATGTGTCAATTGAAATAGCTGGTGTAAAAGACCGAATCGGCAAGCTGAAAAAGTTTTTTGAGGGCAATCCTCAGATGCTTGACAGGATCGGGATATTTGCGGCGCAGCAGATCATCACTCGCACATTGGCCGGGCAGGATCACGAGGGGAAAGCATTCAAACAGTATTCCAACGCGTACAGCTTTTTCCGCCAGTCAAGGGGCTATCCCACTAAGCCGGATCTGTTCTTTTCCGGACGGATGCAGGCAGCCCTGACACATCTGACGGAAATTGATCCGCCCCGTGTGATCCTTTTTTTCGCATCCCCTGAAGAGGGGATGAAAGCGGCATCGCATCATTTCGGATTGGGCAATCTGGGCAAAGCAAAAAGAGAATTTTTTGCTTTGCACAAGGAAGATGCAGAAATTATAACCGGCATCGTGGAAGCCGGGATCAAAAAAACAATTGAAGAATGTCCAGATCAAATTTCCAAAAAACTTTTTATGT
>JAOZMQ010000374.1:2700-3495 GCA_029934195.1 Candidatus Cloacimonadota bacterium
AACAATTGAAGAATAAATTCGCCAATTGGCGTAACGAGGGCAGAATGCAAAAAAAAAAAGAGATTGAAATCAACGGACAGAAGGTGACGGCAAAGGAACTTTCCAATCGCCAATGGAAAGAATTATATGAAAAATTCGGGGAGCTTTTCAGCCCCGAAAGCGTTCCGGCGAATCAGGTTGGAGAGTATGCCGAGCATCTGATTGAGCAGAGCTTCGAGGGGCTGTCTGTGGAAAGTTTCCTTGACCTTTTCCCCTCCGATACATCATTATTATATGACGCATGGAGAGAGGCGAATTCCGCTTTTTTTTCCGGGGCCCAGAAAATGGGCCTGAATCAATTCATGACAAACGTCAAGGGCGTGATAGGGCCGGCCTTGCTGAAGGACTTGGCAAAATCGTTGCAAGGCTGATCCGTTCCGGGCATGTGGATGCCTGGGAATATGGATGGGCCTTTACGAAAATTGCCATTGACGAACTGGCAGAAGCAGAGAGCATGAATATGAAAATGCAGGCTGTTTCGGTTCAGCGGGCAATCTCCGCTGTCTTTTCAAAGGACGGCGCAAAGAGTTTTATGAAATTTTTGGAATAAATTATGAGTGAATCTCTCGACATCATCATAAACTTAGCGGCACAGGGCGCAACGAACAGCCTTAATGCCTTCGACCAGAGCCTCGGCGTGGCTGAGGATGCAGTGGCATCCATTACCCAAAAGATTTTTGATTTTCGGTTGCTGCTTGCGAATCTTGTGGTGGGTTCCGCCATAACGTCCCTTGCAAGCGAGTTCGCCGGGTTTGA
>JAOZMQ010000375.1 GCA_029934195.1 Candidatus Cloacimonadota bacterium
ACTCCGAAAAGAATGTGAGAAATTGTTAAAAGATTTTCTTCCTCAAAATCTAATAAAATCAGGCGATAAAGACACAAAAATAGTTGATCTTGATACATTAATTGTAAGATTTATGATTTTTTACAAAGAATTATTTGGAGATAACTCAGAATTTCAGAATTTGAAAGAATATAAAGATTTGTTGTTAAACCCTTTGTCTCACGACAATATCGATACTCCAATTTATAAGTGTGAATTGTTGGAAATAATTTTTATTGATTAAAAAATTAAAGAAACTCGAAAAGAAGATTCTGATTTCTTTATTAGATGAAGACAATTCATTCTGTTATATTTCTATTACTGATACAGATAATGTAGAATGGATTTATAAAATAAAACCAAAAGAAAAAATAACTGCATATAAAAACCTGAATGGAGTTTGGAGAATTAATAATCCTGACTGTTTGTTTATCGAGAGAAAATCTTCTGCCATTACAGAAGATATTGATAAAAAATATAATTTAGAAAAGGGATATAAACAGATTAGACACTTCTTAAAATTGCCAGTAATAACTGACGCAGAACTGAATATCGAATTATTATCTCATCTAATGAATTCTAAAAAAGAAATTTTCTCAGAGTTGTTATCTATATGAATATAATTAAAACTGCCTGTAACACAGCGACCCACGCAAAAAGAGCGTGGCGTCGCCCAAACATTACAGGCTGTGTAGTTCTAAATTATGCATATATATAAAAATAAAAGGATGATGAAGTGATTGAGAGTAAAGTAAAAATTCAGATTTTTAAAAATAGCTATAAACCAGATTTAAAAATTATTGTCTCTAATGTTGAAACCAAAAATAACTATACTTTTAGTTCAAAAGAGAGTTTTTCAACTATTATTGAACTAAAAGAGTATATTAAAATGAAATTCAAAACTATTGTAAGTAAGCTAAATATTGAAATATCCAATTTTAAGTTTGTAGATTTTGATGATTTTGTGAATAGGATTAAAACATTTTTGAAGAAGATAAATTTATCTGGAAATTTTTATTTTGAACAAAAGTATGAAATTACTTTTTTTCTTAAAAAAGATAGTTTTTTTAATGAAGTAAAAGTAAAAAATTATCTTGAAATTAAGGATAATAAGCATACATATTATCGTTATAATCTAACCTCAAAAAATATTGAAAAAATATTTGAAAAAATTGTTTGGTTAAAAAAATGTAAAGACATTGCATCTGATTTAAAGAATAAATTTAGGGGGAATATTCTTTTTTCTGAAATGGCAGCTTCTGGAATAGTTCACGAATCTTTGGGGCATTTATTAGAAGAAGATTTTTGGAGCTTTGAACTGTATAAATATTTTAAGGGAAATGTAAATTTTAATAATCTAACAATAATTGATGACCCAACAATTGAAAATCTTGGCGGAAGTTATAAATTTGACGATGATGGAAATTTAGGAGAATGTCATATCTTAATTGAAGATGGTGTGTTTAATTCTCTAATCGGTTCAAACAGTAATTCTAAATTTTCTAAAACCGGAAATGGACGATGTGTTAACTTCACGGAAGAAATAATTTCTAGGCAAAGTAATTTTTTTGTTCAGTCTGGAAACTATACAGATGAAGAACTTCTGAAAAAAGTTGAGAATGGCGTTTATGTTTTTGAAACTGGAGCTGGAATTTTTAAAGGGCTTGAATTTGATATCGAAATAAAATTAGGAGCATTTATAAAAAATGGGAATTGTGAATATTTTACAGGTGGTAAGTTAATTGGAAATTCTTTTGATTTTATAAAATCTATAAAAGCTCTTGGCAATGAAACAATTTTTTTTGATATTGAATGTTCTCATTTTGGACAATGGTTTTATGATATAACTTCTGGATCACCAAAGCTTTTTACTGAAAACTTAGAAATAATTCCCTGGAGAAATTGAATGGAAAAATATAATAAATTTCATATTTTAGAATTAATCACTAATTCAAAAGAGACCAAAATCAGTATTGAAAAAAAAGAATATTTTTACACTATAAAAAATTATCAGTCTAAAAAAAGGTGTATTTCTAAATTTGCTAAAAATCACAAATTTAACAAAGTTGATTATAGACCATTTGTTCTAATTGTATCAAATATTCTAAATCAAAAAATAGAAATAGATTCATTAACAAATTATTTTGATGAAAGAACAAAAATTGAAATAGAACAAATAAACTCTAAAATAAATATTGATAATCAAAATCAACAAAATAGAGTTTGTTTAGAATATAATTATTCGATAATAAGTTTAGATACTGTATATACAAATTTTGAAAAAAGAATTCGGGCATTTCTTTACCAAGAAATTTTTCTTGAGAATGATTTTAGTGAAGTGAATAATTATCTCAAAATGCTAAATAAAAAAGTAATTAAATCAAACAAAAAGATTTCAACTTTACTTTTAAGCCCTTATGCTTTTTTTAATATTCTTCTCTATAAATACCCAAGATTAAATGAATTAAATAAATTAGATTTTTATTTTTTTTATGAAGAGAAAGATAGCCTTCTATCTTTTGTACCAAATGAACCGATGATGGATTGGAATTCGAATTTAAATATTTTGCCAAAAGTTATGGGGTTGTATTTACCTCATGAGAATAACGGTTTTTTAAAAACAAACAACAACACGATTGAGTTTGACGAGTATTTACTAAAAGATAAACTTTTAAATCTCCCGAGTAATATTATTAACTATCAATGTATTAATAAATTTGTATATATTCGACACAATAGTATTCTCTTCAAAGTTCCGTGGGTTAAATGTTTAAACGATGATAGCAAAAGCCTGTAACAAAGCGACCCACGCGAAAAGAGCGTGGCGTCGCCCATACATTAGTGGAATCTAATAATTTAAGAGAGGTTGAAGTGAGATTAAAAAATACAAGTATAATTTTGATATACATTTTTCTATTTACTGTAGGCTGTAAAAGTAACGTTTGTTCATCAGAAAAAGTTCAAATAAAGCATAAAAATAATATTCTTGAAATCAATAACATTATCCTTTTTCACTTAAATAAAAATATTTATGAGTTATCTTATATGTTAATAAACAATTGGAATGTATCAGTAAAAGATACTTTAATAGTTACTTTAAGTGAAAAATCTCTTTCGCAATTCATTAATATAAAAATCCCTTTGGAAATTACAACAGGAAATAGAAAAAATAATGTTACCACATTTAACTTACCTAATAATTGGAAAAAAATAAATATTGAAAGAAAAGTATTGAAAAATATTGACTCTATAACTGATGAAACCTGGTTAAGGATTGAAGATGGTTTTAATGTAAATTATTGCAATTTATATTTTACTGAAAATGAAATCCTAAATACAATTGAAATCAATTATGATTATACCTTCTTCGCTAAGCCAACAAGTTTTACAAATGAAATAAGGTTAACAAGTTATGATATTAGCAATTCTGAATTTCCAGTCTATCTATTAATAAATAATGAAATTGAAGATTTA
>JAOZMQ010000376.1 GCA_029934195.1 Candidatus Cloacimonadota bacterium
CTCAACGTTTTAAAAATACATTGACGAATTATTGTCAATATTTGTCTAAGTTTAATTAATTTTATGGTTTTTCCCAAAATGAAATGAATAAACCGATAATAAGGAAGGGGATATGAAAAATGTTATCATTTTATTTATTCTTATAATTTTTACTATAAGTTGTTTTGCAGAAGAAAATCATCTTACAATAGCAACTTTAGATTGGTCTCCGTATGTAGGTAAAGAATTGGAAAATTATGGGTTTACAGCTGAGATAATTAGAACAATTTTTACAGATGCCAATTTATGATATTGACATCAAGTTTTTACCTTGGCCTCGTGTTCTGAAATCTATAGAAAGTGGGGAAGTGGATGCTACATTTCCAGCTTATTATTCTGATGAAAGAGCAGCGACTTCTTTGTTCTCAAAGCAATTTATTAATAGTTCCGTTTGTTTTTATCAAAATAAAGGAGCTGGAATCTCATATACAAAATTAGAAGATTTAATTCCTTATAGAATTGGAATTGTAAATGGATATATCAATACACCGGAATTTGATAATGCTCATTACTTAAATAAAAATCAGGTAAATAGTGATAATCAAAATATTTTGAAATTAATTAGCGGTCGCCTTGAGCTTATTGTGATTGATAAATTTGTTGCTCAATACATAATAAACACATCTATTCCTGAAGCAAATGGGAAAATTGAATTATTAGAACCGGTTTTGCAACATAAACCACTGTATTTAATGGTTTCAAAAAAAAATCCTCAATGCCAACAAATTATTGATGCTTTTAACTCAAATCTTGATAAAATTCAGAAAAATAATTCTCTCAACAAAATATTAAAAAAACATGGATTCAAATAATTCTTACAGAAAAAAAGAACAATTAAAATTTAAAGAAAGTATTGGATTTAGATTTTTTGTAATTGTTTTTGTTATGTATTCTTTGTTTACACTTATCGAAACTGTAACAATAATTGTAATTAAATCTATAAGCTTGGAAAAGCAAATAAATAGTTATCTTATTGATTATAATCGTGAATTTAGTAGTACAATTGCCCAATCAATGTGGAATTATAATTTTAGATCTTTTGATAAAATAGTAAGAGGTTTATCAAAACTAACTTATGTAGAAGGGTTGAAAATAATTGATACTGATGGCAAAGTCATTAAAGAAATAGGAAACTGTCCAAAAGAAAATTCACATAATCAGGGATTAAACAGAATTTTTTTATGGAGCGAATACGTTTCTCAAGAAAATCCACTTATTTATATTGAAGATAATATAGAAAACAATCTCGGTTCTATGATATTGTATTGTAGTAAAATGAGTATTTTCAAAGAAACATTTTATTATTTACTAATTACTTTATTATTTATTTTTATTAAATCAATAGTACTTATGTTTCTTTTCTTTAGAATAAATAAGAAAAAAATTTCTATACCTCTTTCTGAACTTGCTTCAAAAGCATCACAAATTAATTTAGATAATCTTCCTGAAAATGGAATTCATATTTCTTCTTCTGATAATAAAGAATTCAAACTACTTGAAAAAGCATTCAACTTTATGATTAGTGAAATAAAAAAAGGTAATGATACTCTCGAAAAAAAGGTTGCTGAAAGAACTGCCGAAGTGAGGGCTGTTAATGCACAAATAAAAGAATCAAATGAGAATTTATTAGATCAGATTGAACTTATAGAACAAGTTGAAGAATCTTTGATAGAAGCAAGAAAAAATGCAGAAACAGCCAATAAAGCAAAAGGTGACTTTCTTGCAAATATGAGCCATGAAATTAGAACTCCTATGAATGGAGTAATCGGAATGACTAATATCTTGATGGATACAGAATTGGATGCTGAACAAAAAAAAATTGTCAGTATTATAAAAAATAGTGGAGAATCCTTATTAACAATTATTAATGATATTTTGGATTATTCAAAAATTCAGGCTGGCAAATTAGAAATTGAAGAAATTGAATTTGATATGGAAAATCTTTTTGATGATTTTATGAGTCTTATGCAGTTTAAAACAAAAGAAAAAGGATTAAAATTTCTTAGTAAAATTGATCAAAATCTCTTGTCCTTTTTTAAAGGAGATCCCGGAAGAATTCGCCAAATACTGACTAATTTGTTCGGGAATGCTGTTAAATTTACTTCTGAAGGAGAAGTTGAACTCTCTTGCCATATTCAGGAAAAGCGAGAGGAATCTTATATTATTTATTTTGCAATAAGAGATACCGGTATTGGTATTTCTAAAGAAAATCAGCAAAAGCTATTCAAAAAATTTACTCAAGCTGATGACTCCATTACACGTAAATTTGGCGGTACTGGCTTGGGTCTTGCTATTTCAAAGCAATTAATAGAACTTATGGGTGGTGAAATTGGGATAGAGAGTGAAGAAGGAAATGGATCTACTTTTTGGTTTACACTGGAATTAAAAAAATGTAAGAATAAAATGAGGGGAAAAAAGAATAGTGATTTAGGGAAAGCAAAAATTCTAATTATTGAAGATAATAGTACAAAATTTATGGATATTAAAGCAATGTTATCATCATGGAATATTAAATTTGAAGTTGCTTTAAATTGTGATTCCGGCTATGAAATATTATTAAATGCTTATAGAGAAAAAGAGGCATTCAACATTGTCATACTTGATTTTATGATGTCCGGTATTAATATAGAAGATTTTGCTAAAAAGATAAATAAGGATCAACTTTTAAATAATATTGACTTGATTCTTCTTACTTCTGCTGGTAATCGAGGTGATGCGATTCAATATAAAAAATTAGGTTTCACAGCATTTCTTACAAAGCCAATTCAGAAAAAAGATTTATACGATTGTCTTGTACAAGTTATAGAATTTTCCGAAAAAAAGAATGATTCTGAAATAGAACAATTAATTACAAAATTTTCAATACTCGAAGATAGAAGATCTCAGATTAAAATTCTTCTTGTTGAAGATAATGAAACTAATAGAATTGTAGCTCGAGCAATTTTAAAAAAACTTGGCTACAAAATAGATTATGCAGTTAATGGTCTGGAAGCGGTTAACATTCTAAAATTAAAGCACTACGATCTGGTTTTAATGGATATGCAAATGCCAATCATGGATGGAATTGAAGCAACATCTAACATCCGCAATCCAAAGAATAATAGCCTAAATCCAGATGTTCCTATTATTGCAATGACTGCGAATGCAATGAAAGATGATAAAAATCGTTGCTTTGAAGCTGGAATGAATGATTATATTTCAAAACCAATTAATCCAAAAGTAGTAGCTGAAATTCTCAATAAATGGCTTTCGCAATTGAATTTTGATAAAATTGAAGAACAGAATTCAGATGTGATCTCCAAAACAAAGTCGGATGGTTTTTTGACTTTTGATCGCAAAGGTCTTTTGGAACGGCTTGATAATGATTCTGATTTAGTAAAAATGATTTGTGAAGCTTTCTTAGGAGATATGCCAAAACAAATCAAATTACTAAAGGAATTTCTTGATTT
>JAOZMQ010000046.1 GCA_029934195.1 Candidatus Cloacimonadota bacterium
TGAAGAAAGTATTACTAAAATTTCTGCTCAAACAAAAGCAATTGCCAATGAAAAAAAAGTAGATAATAGATGGCTCACGATTAAACTTTTAGAGATGGATGAAATTGCATCTGAAATAACAAATAATAAATTTAAAGATCTTATTGATGCTGAAGCTACAAAAATTGAAAAACATACAGGTGATGAAGTAGATATCGTAATTGCCGATGGTCGATATGGATTTATTCATGGTTTATCTCGAGATGTTATTCATCGTAATAATCAGGTTCGGAAAACAATATCTGATAATATTGATAAAGTAGCTTTGAACCGTTACTTAGGAATTCCAATCTTCCTTTTTGTAATGTATCTTGTCTTTTCATTAACAATTAATATCGGTGGAGCTTTTATAGATTTTTTTGATATTTTCACAGGTACAATTTTTGTAGATGGCTTAGGAAAAGTTTTAGAATATCTTCATTTTCCACAATGGTTAATTACTCTTTTTGCTGGTGGCGTTGGTGGTGGTATTCAGACTGTTTCAACATTCATACCTCCGATTTTCTTTATTTTCCTCTCTCTTTCAATATTAGAAGATTCAGGTTATATGAGCCGTGCTGCTTTTGTAATGGATAGATTTATGCGTTTTATTGGATTACCCGGAAAAGCTTTCATCCCGATGCTTGTTGGTTTTGGCTGTAATGTTCCTGCAATAATGGCAACAAGAACTTTGGAAAATAATCGTGATAGGATTCTCACTATTTTAATTAATCCATTTATGAGCTGTGGTGCAAGATTGCCTGTTTATGTTCTTTTTGCAACTGTCTTTTTCCCAAAAAACGGAGGGTTGATTGTTTTCTCAATTTATATGACAGGGATTTTTTTATCAATAATGTCCGGATTACTTTTCAAAAAGACTATCTTGAAAGGTGAACCTTCTACTTTTGTAATGGAACTTCCTCCTTATCATATTCCTACTTTCAACGGCATAATGATGCATACTTGGGAGAAATTGAAAAGTTTTATTCTTCGTGCCGGACAGGTAATAATTATCGTAGTTATTGTTCTAAGTTTCTTAAACGCAATAGGAAGTGATGGCTCTTTTGGTAATGAAGATTCTGAGAATTCTTTACTTAGTTCAATTGGGAAATCAATTACTCCTATCTTAAAACCAATGGGAATTATGGAGGATAATTGGCCTGCAACTGTTGGGCTTTTTACTGGAATTTTTGCAAAAGAGGCGGTTGTCGGAACTTTGGATAATTTATATACTTCTCTTATAGAGGATAATGGAGATAATGAAGCTGAAGAATTTATCTTCTGGGACGGAATTTTAGAGTCATTTCAATCAATTGGGGAAGGATTTTCAGGAATTGGAGAGACATTTGTAAATCCTCTTGGACTTAATGTGAGTGATGATTTGGGTGATAAGGAGACACAGGCAAAAGAGCAAGAGGTTAATCAAAGAACTTTCAAAGAAATGGAAAAAAGATTTGTCAATAAATATGCAGCTTTTGCATACTTATTATTTATTCTTATTTATGTTCCGTGTGTAGCTACAATCGCAGCTGTCTATCGTGAAACCAATATTAAATGGACTATTTTTTCGGTTACATACTTAACTGTTTTAGCTTGGATTGTATCAACTTTATTTTATCAAGTTAGCATGTTTTTTACTCAACCAGCTGTTTCATCAATTTGGATTCTTAGTTTAATTACATTTTCAATATTAATCTTTATTACACTGAAAATTAAATCAAAAAACTTATATATCTCAGAATAACAGGAGTAAATTAATGTTTGGACTTAGAAGAAACTTTAAACATAGTATTAGTGCAAATTGTTGTGGGAATCAACAAAGAAAAGGTGGTGGACAAGGAGAACGGAAATTTAGAAATTGTATCTCTCTATCAGAAACCTTGGAAAATAATAAATACATCGTTAGGCTGAATCCGGATAAACAAACAATGGAGATGGGAATTGCTTCCGGAAGTGTTATTTTTGTTCATAAAAATGATATTAATGAAGCAAATCTTGTTGTCGGCATTGGAGAAACACGTCTTATTATTCCACGAAAATCAGCAGAATTGATCAAGGTAAAATAAATGATAAGAGATATAATCAATTTATTTAATGAGCGAAAATCATTAGATATAGATGAAATTGCAAATCATTTTAACATAACGGAAAGTGCTTTGGAAGGAATGTTAAAAATTCTTATTAATAAGAATTTAGTCGAACTTGTAACCTTTGATTGTGTTTCTTGTTCTAATAGTTGTGGAAGTTGCTCTTTTGCAAAACATAAAGATGTATATAAATTAAAAAAGTAAATTCAGAACTCCCAGACCTCATATCTCTTTCTTTCCCCGCTAATCCTATAAATAGCTCACGGTTGCAAAATTTCACAATATTCTAAGGAGATTTAAATGTGACCCATTTTATTCACATGTCTGGCGTACGTTCAAAAATCTCGAAATCCCTGCAAAAACTTGATTTTGCAGGGATTTCGGAATTAAACGTTCTTCTTAAATATTCAATTCATACTTATATTATATTTCTTGACGCAATAATGCATATTAATCTTTTACCATCAAGATAAAACTGATATAAAAAATTTGGAGTATAAATGCCTTTTATTAAAAAACATGGAATCTTAATCATTCTCGGAGTTATTATCATTATTCTTGTGGGGTTAGTTACAAAATTCAATAATAAAAATATTCAATTACTTACGGAACTTACAGTTAAAAATTCAATAATTGAAAAAATCATATCTGAAAAAGATTCTCTTAAAGCAGTGATTGCAACGCTATTTCAAAAAAATAATGTTAAAGATACGTTAAAAATTACACCCCAAAATGTGGTGAAAAAAGAAAACAAAATAAAGAAAGATCCATCATTTGAAGAACAATACGAAAATTCCTTAAAGCTTTTTAATATAGGAAGTTTTACAAAAGCTACAAAAGAATTTACTCGCTTAATACAAGCATATCCTGATTCAAAATTACTAAAAAATCTCTATTATTGGCTTGGATTGAGTTATTATTCATTAGAAAATTTTGATTTAGCACACAAAAATTTTCTTATAAGCTTAAAAACTAAAGGATATAGGAATAAATCAGCTGATGCAACTTTCATGCTTGGTAAAACTCTTTATCAAATGAATAAATTTGCAGATTCATTTGAATATTTTGCTAAATATAATAAGAAGTTTAATAATAATAGATATAATAAATCTGCAAAATTTTATATGGAAATGCTATTAAAAGATAAAAAAATAGGGAAGAATAAGAAAAAGAATAGTTAAATTTCTTGCAAAAAAAACTTATCTTTTTTTGTTGGGAAAAAATAAATTTAAGGAGTGATAAAATGGCATTTAATCTTAAAAATCGAAACTTTCTCAAGTTGTTGGACTTTACTCCAAGAGAGATTAACTTTTTATTAGATCTTTCAGCTGATTTAAAAAAAGCAAAATACGCTGGAATTGAGCAACCATTACTTAAAGGAAAGAATGTTGCCTTGATTTTTGAAAAATCATCAACTCGTACTCGTTGTGCATTTGAAGTTGCTGCAATGGATTTAGGTGCTGGTGTTACATATTTAGGACCTTCTGGAAGTCAAATAGGCGTGAAAGAAACAATGAAAGATACAGCAAGAGTTCTTGGAAGAATGTATGATGGAATTGAATATCGCGGATTTGGACAAGAGATTGTCGAAGTACTTGGCAAATTTGCAGGTGTACCTGTATGGAATGGTTTGACAACAGAATTTCATCCAACACAGATTCTTGCAGACTTTTTAACAGTCAGAGAGCATATCAAAAAAGCATATAATGAAATAATCTTTACTTATGTAGGTGATGGAAGAAATAATATGGGAAATTCTTTGATGGTTGGTGCTGCAAAACTTGGAATGGATTTTCGTATTCTTGCTCCAAAAGATGTACAACCGGATCAAGAACTTGTTGATAAATGTTTAGAAATTGCTAAAACTACCGGTGCAAAAATTCTACTTACAGATAATATTGACGAAGCAGTAAAAGATGCTGATGTTATTTACACTGATGTGTGGGTATCAATGGGAGAACCCCAAGAAGTTTGGGAACAAAGAATTAAACTTCTTTTACCATATCAAGTAAATTCCGATATGATGAAGAAAACCGGTAAATCAGAAACCATCTTTATGCACTGTCTTCCTTCTTTCCATAACACTGATACAAAAATTGGGAAAGACATTTTTGATAAATTTGGAATTACTGAAATGGAAGTTACTGACGAAGTTTTCGAAAGCCCAAAATCAGTAGTTTTTGATGAAGCTGAGAATAGAATGCATACTATTAAAGCAATAATGGTAGCAACTTTGGCATAGACAAAAATCACTTGTCACTAAAGATTCGTAAATGGAGGTTTCTTTTCCTCCATTTTTCTATTTTTCTCATCTTGATAAACAAAACAAACTGAGGGATATTAATGGATTTAACAATTTAAATATTGAAATCTCGTTAATGAGATTTCTTATTAACAAAAAATTAAGTCTTTTGAATTTAATAAATTAAATTATAATCCGGAGTTTTTATGCCTAATTCTAAAATATTGCTTATTAGTAAATCAAGTAATCTAATTAATTTTGTTAAGAATAGTGCTTCTTTTTTTACTGTTGAAATTATAGATTATTTTACTCAAGATGTCATTAATAAATCTAAAAATTGTATCATTATTTTAGATAAAGAATTTCAAGGCGAAAAAATAATTCAAGCCTTACAGGTTAATAAAATTCCTTCAAGAAAGATTATTTTTATATTCAATTGCGAGCTAAATTATGATTTTATCAAAGATACTAATAGTAAAAATCAGTACTTCTTTCTAAAAGAACCATTCTATGAAATTGAATTAACAGCTATCATTAACAATCATTTAATTCATTCTGAGGTTTTAGATTATTCTACGATTGTAAAAGATATTGCAAGTAAAAATTTTGAGAAATCTTTCTATCTTGCTGAATTTTCTGATATTGGTATAATATTAATGAATGGCAATAAAGTTCAATTTGTTAATAAAATATTTAAGGAAATGTATGGAGTTTTGAATAGTAAAATAGAGTATTTAGACTTTAATAAAATCCTTAATATTGAAGAAAAGGAATCATTGATAAATCCACAAAAATTTGTAGCAAGTATGATTAATTGTTCTGGGAATAAACTATATGTACAAGTCAACAAAATTCAAATAGATGATAACGATAACTCTCTGTTTTTGTATTTTTTCCATGACATAACTGACTATATTAAAATTGAAAATGAATTAAAAACTCAAGGACATAAATTAGAATTAGTATTGCAATCTCTTCCTATCGGAATGATAATTGTTGAATATGAAACGGATGAAATTACAGATTGTAATCCAGCTTTTTTAATGATGCTCGGTGCGTTTTCTAATCAAGTCTTGGGAAGACCTGTTGCAGATTTTATTAGTAAAAAAAATATTTCAAATACTTTTGTTCCTGATAAAGATATTGAAAATGAAGAAGAATGGGAACTAAATAAAATTAATAACAAGAAATTGCCTATAATAATCAAACAAGAATTTGTGGAATTGGATGATGCAACTTATATGATTATTTCAGTGCAAGATATTACTAAATTGAAGGAAGCTGAAAAAACTAAATACGAAAAAGAAAGACTTTGCGGAGTCCTTGAAATGGCTGGAACAATCGGTCATGAATTTCATCAACCAATGCAAATTATTCAAGGGTTAACAGAATTAATGCTGATGACTCGCCCTGAAAATTCTAAAGATACAAAAAAATTGAATAAGATTCTTTTGCAATTAGACAGGATTTCAAAAATTTCTAAGCAGATTTCTCAAATTACTAAATATAAAACTGAAAAATATACTGAAAATTCGCAAATAATTAACTTATCTGAATCTATTGAATAGAGGACTAAATGTGTGCAATTCTTAACAGAAAATTTACAAAAACAATAAAAGTTGGTGATATTAATATAGGTGGTGGAAATCCAATAAGTATTCAGTCAATGACAAATACTATTACTTCCGATGTTAAATCTACTGTTCTACAAATAAATGAATTAGCAGCTTCTGGATGTGAAATTATTAGAGTGGCAGTACCGGATATGGAATCGGCAAAAGCAATAAAAAAAATAAAAAAATTGATTTCAATTCCAATAATTGCAGATATTCATTTCGATTATAGATTAGCAATAGAATCTGTAAAATCAGGAGTAGATGCTTTGAGGTTAAATCCGGGAAATATCGGTTCACAGCAAAATGTAATTGAAGTTATAAAAGCTGTTCGAGATAAAAAAATCCCGATTAGAATTGGTGTCAATAGTGGTTCTTTATCGAAAAAAATGTTGAGCAAATACGGTGTAACAGATAAAGGAATAGTTGAAAGTGCACTTGAACATGTCCTGATTCTTGAAAAGGCTAATTATGAAGAAATAAAAATTTCAGTTAAAGCTTCATCTGTACCCTTAACAATTCAGTCCTATAGATTGTTAAGTGAAAAAGTTGATTACCCCCTTCATCTTGGTGTAACTGAAGCAGGTACCGAAGAAATGGGAACGATAAAATCTTCCATTGGTATTGGAACACTTCTCGCAGAAGGTATCGGTGATACAATTCGAGTTTCATTAACTGAAAATCCTAAAATGGAGATCCGTGTAGCCAAAAATATTTTAAAGTCACTCCAAATTAGAAAAGGGTTAAATATTATTTCTTGTCCTACTTGCGGAAGAACAAGAATAAATTTGATTGATATGGCAAAAGTAGTTGAAAAAAGGTTAGAAAAATATCAGGATATTGAAATAGAAGTTGCAGTAATGGGATGTGTTGTCAATGGACCCGGTGAAGCAAGAGAAGCTGATTTTGGAATTGCCGGAGGAATTGGAGAAGGTTTAATCTTTAGGAAAGGTAAAATAGTAAACAAAGTTTCAGAAGGAAATCTAATAGATGAACTAATAAAGGAAATTGATAAATCATTGAAAACCACCAGCGTATAATCAATATTATTGTAATTATTTTACATTTTAAACAATGTATTTGAAAAAAAAAGTTTTCTTCTGTTTCCTAATAATCACCAGTCTTATTTTTGCCAAAACAGAGCATATAATTAAGGAAATTGAGTTTGACGGAAATAATAGATTTCCGGATAGAATTTTGTCAAATGTAATTAAAAGCAAAATAGGTGATGATTTTCAATTAAAATTATTAACGAGGGATTGTCTCGCAATTTCCCATTTCTATGAACAAAACGGATTTTTGAATGTAAAAGTATTGAATCCTCAAATTAATTTAATCTCAAATAATCATTTCCGAGTAATATTCTTGATAGAAGAAGGGATTCCTTTAAGAATAACTGAAATTAATTTTTTCGGAAATAAATATTTTTCAGACAATAAACTGAGAGAAAAATTAGGGGTTAAAGAAAAATCAGACTTTGCAAAAATTTCTATTCTAATAAGTGAAATTGTTGATTTATATTCAGATAGAGGATTTTTGTTTGCAGAAGCTAAAATTGAATCAATAAAAAAAGTGAATAATAGTTTAGTTGTTAATATCAATATATCGGAAGGAATGAAATGTAATTTTGAACAATATCTTTTTGAAGGAAATAAGATTACAACAGACAATACAATTTTAAAACTATCACAAATTGAAACAATACCAATAATCAATCTCGCTAAAATTCTTCAAATAGAAGAAAACATTAGAAGTAAGGAATATATTCGAGATTGTCATCTTATTCCTCTTAATAACAAGACTTTACTCTTAAAATTGGAAGAAGATAAGATGACCTATTTTTCAGGATTAGCTGGATATGATAATACTCAAGAAAATAATTCAGGGCTTAATGGTTTTTTGAATTTAAGGTTCATGAATATTTTCGGTACCGATAGAACAATAGAGTTTAATTGGAATAAACTTACGATTAATAGAAACTCAATTGAATTAAAATATCATGATTCAGGACCAATAAAATATCCATTTGCAGGTGATTTTTCCATTTTAAGAGAAGAAGTTGATTCAACTTACATCAGGACAAAATTCTATTCCGAAATATACATCCACACTCTTCGTTCAAAATATGGAATATTATTTGGCTTTGATGATATTTTCCCAGGTACAAGACGACCATTTATTATTGAGAAAAATTTACAAAAAAATGCAGGCTTAATTTATAAATTTGATAATAGAGATTATAAATTAAATCCAATTTTTGGATCAATATTTTCAATCAAATATTACGGAATATTATTAGAAAAAGAGAATGTATCGAAACTTAGAAATGCAACTGAAATTAATCTTGCATTTTATCAAAGACTGTTTAATAGAACTATTCTTTCAACTGAATTTACTTCTAAAATGATCGACGACTCTTGTTTGGAAGATTATGAAAAATTTGAAATGGGAGGAAGTAATTCTCTAAGAGGATTCCAAGAGCATCAATTTTCCGGTCATAATCTTGGATGGTTCAACATTGAATTGAGAAGAATTTTATCAAGAGATTCACGAATTTTTCTTTTCTTGGATTACGGATATGTTGAATATGAAATCAACAAAAATAAAGAAATGTTGTTAGATTTATTTGGTATTGGTATAGGTCTGAGAATGAAAACTAAAATTGGTTTATTGAAATTAGATTATGCTTTTAACTATAATCATGGCGTATGGAAAAACCCAATTGATGGTATAATTCATTTTGGAATTGAAACAAAATTGTAAAATTTTATGTAATTTTATCCTGAAAATGTACTCATATTATTTATCTTGTTAATCCGGTCAATCCTGATTATGACATTGTCTTTTCATTATTCATTTTTCATTGATTAAGTATATGTAAAGTAGATTTCGAGTTGACAAAAAATGAAAGAAATAACATTTGCATAAAAAATTTGGTTTTGATAGTTGTACAAATCTCATCAGGTATAGATTTCAAGTGTAATTTCCAATGGGAAATAACCAAATATGTGAGAAAATTAAAATGAAAAAATTAAAAAAATATAGCTTTATCTTATTCTTATTTCTTAGCGGATGTCAATATTGGAATCAAATAATCCAATCAAATCCATTTGTTCAAAAGACAAATAATAAAATAATTACTCGTAAACATAATGAAGAAAAGATGTATAATCAGAATTATATCGATTCATTGAAGTTTGAGATTGAAGCTAATAAAATAATTAATGACTCATTATTTACATTAACGGACAGTTTATTTTTTCAAGTTGATTCTTTACAAAATGCATTAGAAATTTCTAATAGTAGAATTGCAGTAAATTCAGAATTTGTTATTCCAGACTCAATTGTATTTGCAAACAGAATGTTCTATTTGAAAAATGAAAGAATTAGAGAGCAATTCACAACGATTTTTCAGCAAGAATTAAAAAACGCACCATCAAATATTCCTCGTAGCGGTAAATATTTTGCTTTATTTGATTCCATTTTTTCTAAGACAAAGATTCCACTTGATATTAAATACCTTGCTATTGCAGAAAGTCAACTTAATCCGCTGGCGACTTCGTGGGTTGGTGCGAGTGGCATTTGGCAGTTTATGAGCAAAACCGGAAAAGGTTATGGTTTGAAAATAAATTCTTTTATCGATGAAAGAAGAAATGTTTTGAAATCTACAAATGCAGCTGTCAAATATTTGCAAAATGCTCATAATTACCTTCTAACAAAAGGTTCAGAAGATTGGTTATTAACAATGTGTGCTTATAATGCCGGACCCGGAAGTATTGCCAAAGTTATCAAAGCTCAGGGTGGGAAAGATTTTTTTGACATCATTTTGCGGGTTGATGAAACAAATAAATACGTTTGGCGATCTGTAGCAATCAAGATGATTTTTGAAAACGAGAAAGAAATTTTTGGGAAAGAATTTTCAAGAGAATTACCATTGTTTACAAATACTCGTACAGTCAATTTAACATTGAAAGGGCATTACAAAATTGATGATTGGGCACAATCGCAAGGAACAGTTGTCAGAAAAGTCTGGGAACTAAATCCTTGGATAAAAATCTATAAAAGGAAAAGAAAAAAATATTCACCAATTAACGACATCGTTCTTCCACCTGGAAATTATTCAATTATACTACCTAAAACTTCTATTGGAAATAAATCTGAAATTGTTAGAATTGAAAAAAAGTTCCAAAAGAAAAATTCCGGATATTTTACTCAACATATTGTTAAACGTGGCGACACTCTTTATGATATTGCCAAAAAATATAAGACAACTGTATCAAAAATTAAAAACATAAACCATTTAAGGTCAAACACTATTCGAGTTGGACAAAAACTGAAACTATATGGACAACCAAATTATAAAAGTGTAAAGAAATCTTCAAAAACTTATACAGTAAAAAAAGGCGATTCAATCGGAGTAATTGCTCAAAAATTAGGAATTAAATCTTCTCAACTTGTTGCTAAAAATAATCTGAAATCTAAAAAGAATAATGGAAGAAAAATAATCATAATCTACCCCGGTCAAAAATTATATTATTGATATGGCTTTCTTCTTAAAAAGAATGGATCTCTCACATCTTGAACAAGTTATGCTCATTGAGGAAAAACTTTTTAGCAGTCCTTGGAATTTTCCAATGTTTATTTCTGAAATTGAAAACTACGATTCTTTTGTATTATTAAACAAAGAAAATCAAATTCTTGGGTATTTGTGTGGAAGATCTGTTTTAGATGAATTCTCAATTACAAATATTGGAATAGAACAAAAATCTCAAAGACAAGGTTTAGGTTCAATTCTTTTAGAAGAAATAATACTCAAAATGAAAACCTTAGGGATAAAAGATTTTTTTTTGGAAGTTAGAGAAAGTAATATAGCTGCTATTAAACTGTATCAAAATTTTAATTTTGTTAGGTTAGGAAAGAGAAAAAAGTACTATAGTTCTCCAATTGAAGATGCTATTTTAATGGGTTTGATTACATCAAAATAAATTATTTTATTGTATCAGATAAATGAATTTTTAATAATCCATAAATATCTATTAATTGTTTCTCAATTCCTTTTACGGAAGATTGTGAATATCCTGAAATATTATTTTCTTGCTTTATTATCTCTAAAAATTGAGTGATTTTTTCAAGTGGTTCAACCAAGTTTTTTTTGCATTGAAATTTAATATTATTAGTTATTTCTAAATATTCATCGGTTGTTTCATATTTCTCTGAAATTTTTCTCTCATATCTTTCTCGCATAATATATGCTGCTGAAATCTTTGCTGCTGTTCTAATTAAGATTCCTTCACTAATTGTCCACTCTCGTTCTTTATCAATTGTCTCAAAACCGATAAATCCATACCAAAGATTACTAACAATTATTGGTGCAATTATCAGAGATTGAACTTCAATTGCTGCAAGAACATCTCTTTCATTATGAGGGAATTTATTGATTTTACCAGAAATAATTTTTCCTTTACTTAATATCTCTTGCCAGCGAGAAAATCTTCTCTCATAAGGTGTTAGTTTAAAAAAAATGTTGCTTCCTCTTGAGAAACAATTATCAGAACATTCTTCTGCAATAAGTTCCATAGACAGTCCAAAATCTGGATGAATTATATTCTCATAAATATAAACTCTATCAGCTACGACTGCATCAAGAAGTAAACTTATTGCCTTTGGATATGCTATTTTAGGATCTGGATTTTCTAATAATATCTCTGAATAATTTGCAAGAGCTTTTTCATATTTTATGCGAGATTTATTGATTTTTTTAATTTCTTCTTTACTTGAAATATCTCTAAATGTTAATTGCAATAGTCTTTTTTTTGATAATTGGATAATTTGTAAAATAACTTCAATTTGCATCTTTTTATCATTTTGTTTTGTAAGCTCGTAACGAACAGAGCAAGGTGACATATTTTGGCTACAATTATGACAAAACTTCTCGATATAATTTTTTACATTTGGAAATAACAAGATGTCTTGAATTGTATTTTTTATTCCATTTTGGCATAGATCAAATATTTTTTTTAAAGAATTGTTAGAATTTGTGATCTCGCCTGTTTTTAAGTCCAAAAGGAGAATACCATCGGAATTAGTTTCAAAAAGAGCTTTGTACTTTTCTTTACTAATTTTTAAAGCTTCTTCTGTTTCTTTCTTCTTTTTTTGAACTTCAAAATTATAGAAAGCAAAATCTATAGCAATTTCTAATTCTTTACTTCCGTATGGTTTAAGTACAAAATTGTAAGGATGTGTCAACTTAGCTTTTTCAAGAAGATTCTCATCAATAGCACCTGAAACGTAAATAACCGGAAGATTAATAAAAGAACGAATAATATTCATTACTTCAACTCCATTCATCTTCCCTTTCAAATAAATGTCCATCAAGATGAGATCAACTTTATGATTTTTTACAAAATTAATGGCTTCTTCTCCAGATTCAATAACTCCGGCAACTTCATATCCGAAATCTTCGATAAATACTGATGCAGGATGAGCAATAAGCTGTTCATCTTCTACAATCAAAATCTTTTTTTTCTCCATCTAATCTCCTAAAATTCATTGTTCTTATTTTCACAGCTCTACGTGTATGTACTCATTCAAGTTTAATTCGTGAATACCAGCATCAAAGGTTAGATAACTTTTAACGATTTGACATTTAGTCGCTGTTACGAAATAACATTTACATATCAGCGTTGAACCATGAATTTCTTTTGCATTATTAAAAGATTAAATATCAATGATATTCGCAATTTTAATGCCTTGAATA
>JAOZMQ010000047.1 GCA_029934195.1 Candidatus Cloacimonadota bacterium
CGTTAGCGTTGGGTAGAGAAAAAAGAGAACTAAGCTACAGAGTAGCGACAAAAAATGGAAATTCAGAAAAAGATAAAAGCCACGGATTAGCACGGATTTAAAAGAATAATCTCTTATTGAAATTTTAACAATAATGGATAAAATAGAGAAAAAATTTAAAATCATCCTAATATTTGTAATTTCTCGCTATTTTTCGTCTATTATTTATTCTCTTAAATCCGCGTAACTCTGCGTAAATCCGTGGCTTATCCTTTTTCGTTCAGGCACTATTTAGAGAATTTTTTAGAGTTAGTTCAAATAAAATTTGGAGGAAAGGTTTATGAAATTTGATATTATAATTTTATCCGGTGGTTATTCTTCCCGAATGAAAAGTGATAAAGCATTATTGATTACTGATGGGAAAACTATTATTGAAATGCTAATTGAAAAACTTCAACCGTTTGCAAATTCAATACACATAATTTTAGGTAAAAACTTCAATAAAGTATCTTCTATTGTATCTACAAAACAAGTTTTATGTCATTTTAATGAAAATCACGATCTTGGAATGTTTAGTTCTATACAAAAAGGTTTTAGTGAAGTTAGTGGAGTAAATCCAATTCTGCTACAAATGATTGATCAGCCTTTTTTACCGACAAAATATTACCAACAACTAACAGATTCTTATGATCAAAAATATCAAATAATTCAACCTATTCATTACACTGAAAAGAGAAAAGGACATCCAATAATCTTTTCTCACCAAATGATAGATGTTGTTAGAAATTTCAACAAAAATAGTAATCTGAGGGAAGTTTTTTCTTCTTTATCTTTAGAGAGTTTTAAACTTGTAGAAATTGATGATAAAAGGATATTTCAAAATATAAATACCCCTCAAGAATGGGAAAATTATAAAAAAAATACTCAGAATTGAAAAATAATTATTTTTGATTAAAAACGATATAACTATCTGTATTTAGAAGAATTAGGTAGTAACCGGACGATAAATAATAAAGCACAATTCAATTTTTTTACAACTTTGTCTCTTACTTCTTATTTTAAGGTACTTTAGGGCAATAAGTATCAATTTGATACAATAATGACTTTTAAAAAACTCAAATTTTGTATCTATTTATACTACTATTAATTATAACAATTTTACGAGAATTTATTCAAAATTACAGTATAAATTATAAATGATATTTGTGCCATTTCTTCAAAAATTTATATTCGCAAAAGAATAAAAGTTCTTGACTATCTCAAAGAAAATATTTTTTTTTGCATTATATCTCATTAAATTAATGAAAATCTTAAAATATCTCACAAATACTCAAAAGAAGGAAAATGCTAAAATGTCAGCAGATTTCATTGGTCAGTTTGAAAATTCAGTTCATAAGCAAAGGATAACAATTCCTACTGCTTTCAAAAAGAAATTCACAATTGCTGCAAAATCAACGATTGTTGCAACTCTTGGAGAGAAGAATAGTATTGCTATTTATCCAATGGATAATTGGAATGCTCTTTGTGACAAACTGAAAAAAGGTGATCCTGCTCAAAGAAAAATGCTTCGATTTTTGCGAGCTTTTGCAACTCCGGAACAAGTTCTTGAAGGTCCGGGAAGAATCAAATTATCAGAAGCACTTTTGAAAAATGCGAAAATTAGTAAAAAAGCGATATTGCAAGGTAATGGAGATTATATTTCAGTTTGGAATCCGGAACTATTCGAAATTGAAAGAGAAAAATTACAAAATGAAATGATGAATGGCTTTGACCCGGATATGTTAAATTTATGAAAACCTATCATACTCCAGTATTAATAAAAGAATCAATTGAAGCTTTATCGATAAAAGATAATGGCGTTTATGTTGATCTCACACTTGGAGGTGGAGGACATACAGAAGCTATTTTACAAGCTAATAAATCTGTTAAAGTTTATTCGTTTGATCAAGATCAAGATGCAATAGATTTTAGTTCAAAAAGATTGGAGAAATATTCCGATAGATTGACCATTATCAAGGATAATTTTCAAAATATTATTACAGGATTAGCATTAGAACGAATCAATAAAATTGATGGTGTTTTAATGGATCTTGGTGTCTCATCTTTCCAGATAAATTCAGCAAATCGGGGGTTTAGTTTTTCTGTAGAAAGTCCACTTGATATGAGAATGGACCAATCAACAGAGATTTCAGCGGCTACTATTGTTAATGAATACTCTCAAGATGAAATTAGGCAAATTATTTGGGAATATGGAGAAGAAAGAGAAGCTTCGAGAATTGCAAGAGCAATCTGTATTGCAAGAAAGGAAAAAGAATTAAGCAATACTATTGAACTTTCAAATATAATCGATAAAGCTGTTAGATCAAGAATGAAATTAAAAGCAAAAGCAAGAGTTTTTCAGGCGTTTAGAATCCATATAAATGGAGAAATGGATGTTTTGAATTCTGCATTAAATGACATTGTGCCGTTACTTAAAATCGGAGGGAGAATAGTTGTTATTTCTTATCACAGTATCGAAGATAGGATTGTGAAAAAATTCTTCCAATATCAAGAAAAATCATGTGTATGTCCTCCTCAATTTTTAAAATGTATTTGCAATAAAGTTGCTTTATTGAAAATTAAAACACGAAAACCAATACTTCCAACTGCTGAGGAAATTCAAGAAAATAGCAGATCGAGAAGTGCAAAATTAAGATTTGCCGAAAAGATTTAATTGTTTAGGATCACTTAAAAATATTCAATTTATTTCTTTGCCAACCATAAGGAGAAAAAGATGAAAATTAAAATTCTTATTTTAATATTTTTGATTGGATTTACAGTGTTTTCTCATTTTATCAACCAGCATAAAATTTTAAAATATAGTAGAAAAATTCAAAAAATTGAAAAAAAACTCAATTCAGAAAAAATTATTAATGGAGAAATGAAACTGTCTTTTAATCGTTTAAGTTCTCGTGATAGAATTGAAAAATTAGCAGTAGAGGAGCTTGGAATGATCACGCCAAAACCGGGGCAGAATAATCTTTTTTACATTCGAGAAGTAACAGACAAATCCGAGAAAGAATATTGTATCATTGATTTTTTTGCACCATCATTAAAAGTTATTGAATAAAATTCACAGATAAAAAAATATTATAAATTTCATATTATTAAATATTTTAACAGCTAAATTAGTTCATAAAAAAAATAAGTTTAAAAAGAAATCGCAGAATATATTAATTACAACATTTATTTAAAACACATAAGTAAGAAAAAACAGCGTAAAATTATTAAAAAGTGGTACAAGATGAAATCAAGATTTATTTTATTATTGATAATATTTTCGGTTATCATTATTTATTGGATACTTCATTTATTTGCAGTTCAAGTTGTTGATTTGTATGATCTGAGGTATAGAAGTGAAGGTCGATATATTCCAGGGAAAGAAATACTTTATCCTTATAGAGGATCAATATTTGATAGAAATGGTAAAATGATGGTTAGTTCTTTGAAGTATTATCAAATTGATATTGACCGCTTATCTATTGATAAATTTTGTAATAGAAATATTGACCGCGATGTCAATAAAATGTATGATAAAGC
Source organism: Candidatus Cloacimonadota bacterium (assembly GCA_029934195.1). Taxonomy (GTDB): domain Bacteria; phylum Cloacimonadota; class Cloacimonadia; order Cloacimonadales; family JAOZMQ01; genus JAOZMQ01. The sequence continues at coordinate 3,559 of JAOZMQ010000047.1, forward strand.
TGCTGAAATTATTTCAGAGCATAGTAGTATTAGTAAAAAAACAATTTTGCGGAAATTACGAAGTAAAACGAAAAGTAATTCCATTTTTATTACAAAAAAAATTAAAGAATCTCAACTGGTTGAAATTATTAGCGAATTTCGGAATAGTAAAATACCCGGACTAATTCATAATTTTGATTCTATGAAAAGAACTTATGCGTATGGACAACTTGCTGCAAGAGTACTTGGCATGGTTAAAGAAAAATATGTTAAAGAAGAAATTGGAGTTAATAATTCAATCTATAAAATGAATGGTGTTTGTGGAATTGAATCTTCTTTTGATGAAAAGCTGAGTGGAAATTACGGGTGGAAAAAAATACTTTTTGATGGAAATAACAGGAAAATTCCAAACCCACAACTTGCAGAAAAAAGAGAAGTCAATGGAGAATCTCTTATTCTTACAATTGATATTGAAATGCAAGAAATTCTTGAAAATAATCTCACAGAAGGACTTAAAAATTATGAGGCTAAAAAGGCTTATGGCATCATAATGGATCCGAATACCGGTGAGATTTTAGCAATGAGCAGTATGTCTGATAAAGACAAATTATTATCAGAATCACAACTAAGATCTTTGCCAAACATGGTTGTTTCGCAGGATTTTGAGCCGGGCTCAACTATAAAACCGGTGACATCATTACTTGCATTAGAAAAAAAGCTGTATAAATCTTCAGACAAAATTAATTGTCGCACTTATAGATTAAAAAATAGAACTATTAAAGATGCCCACGAATTCAAATCTCTTTCATTTAAAGATATTCTTGTTCATTCAAGTAATGTTGGAATAAGCAAAGTTGCCGAAAAAGTAGGTGGTTTAGCTCTATACAATAGATTACACCAACTTGGTTTTGGGCATAAAACGGGATCAAATCTTGCAAGTGAATCAACAGGGATTTTCAGAAAGTTTAATAAGTGGAATAGCTTTTCTTTACATTCAATTTCTTTTGGACAGGAAATTTCGGCTACAACTTTACAATTGGCAAATGCTTATTGTACTCTTGCAAATGGTGGGAAAGTAATGAAACCAACTATTTTAAAAGAGATAAAAAATTACAAAGGAGAAAGTGTCTCTCAATTTGAACCAATAATTATAAGAGAAATTTCAAACAAATTGGCTCTTGATACTTTAAAAGTCTATTTACAAGAAGTTGTCGATTCTGGTACTGCAATTGCAACCAAGCTGGATTATATCAAAGTTGCAGGGAAGACAGGTACGGCTGAAAAGAAAGATAAAGACGGCAAAGGATATGGTGAATTTTCGTATATTTCAGTTTTTGCAGGATTTTATCCGGTAGAGAATCCTCAGATTGTTACAGTCATTGCTTTTGATGAGCCGGATTATCGTTATCATTATGCCTCAATGTCTGCAGTTCCAACATTTAAGAAGATAGCTGAAGAAATTCTAATTCTCCCTACTTGTAATATTCTTCCAGAAGTTAGGCGTGAACAACAAGTAGTTATTAAAATGCCAAATATTTTGGGATTATCAGAAGAAAAAGCGGTTAGTGTTTTGAATGAGAATAAAATTCAATTTACCGTGATGCATAATAATAAATCTGGTATTGTTGTGAATCAATATCCAAAAGCAGATGTTGATTTTGATATAGAGAATAAAGTGATTTTGGTGATTGGTTCTGATGAAAAAGAAACAGAAAACTTTGAAGAAAACGATTTTAAAATGCCAAATTTGATTGGATTAACTTTACGAAAAGGCTTGAATCGTTCACGGAAAAAGAATATTTCAATTCTTGCTGAAGGTCGTGGTATTATTGTCTCACAATCAATTGCTCCGGGCTTAAAGGTTAAACTTGGTGAAAAATGTAAGGTTGTTGCCCAATGAGAAAATTGAATTTTAGTACAATCATCAAATTCTTAAAAAGAGAATCTTTATTTATTAAAAGTAGTAATTTAAATGATAATTACAGTGAAACTTTTTTAGGAAAACCTGAGACTGATTCTCGAAATATCACAGAGAATGATGTGTTTTTTTGTATCAAAGGATATAAAACTGATGGGCATAAGTTTACAGAAGTTGCTGTCGATAATAAGGCTGGTTTAATTATAGCAGAAAAAAATATTTCTGTAAATTGTCCGGTAATTTATGTAAAGAATTCTCGGAAAGCAGCAGCAATTATAACTGCTCTTTTCTATGATTTTCCAACAAAAAAGATGAAAGTTATTGGGGTTACCGGAACAAACGGTAAAACAACTATTTCTGTAATAATTGAACAAATTTTGTTATCAAATAATATCAGTACTGGTTTGATTGGATCTCTTGGCTATAATGTAAACGGGAAACATTTTTCTTCTGAAAGAACAACTCCGGATATTATTGAATTGAATAGAATCTTTGACCAAATGGTAAATGCAAATGTTGAAATTCTTGTCATGGAAGTTTCTTCTCATTCACTTTTTCTAAATAGAGTTTTTAGTGTTGAATTTGATCTTGCTATATTTTCTAATATTTCAAGGGATCATTTAGATTTTCATGGAAGTATGGTAGAATATAAGAAAGCCAAAAAACTACTTTTTGAGATTGTTGAAAAAGAAAATCAGCCTTCAATTATCAATATTGATGATGCTTATGGATTAGAGATTTACAATTCATTACATTCATTAAAACAAAGTGTTTCATTTAAAAAAGCAGACATTTCTATTTCTGAAACAAAAATGAATTTCAAAGGAAGTGATTTTGTTGTAAAAACATCGAATCAATCTTTCAATTATCATTCAAATTTAGTCGGAAAATTCAATGTTATGAATCTTGTACAGGCAATATCTGCTGTTAAAATAATCAAACCAGAAATATTAGAAATTGGTATTGTGTCAGCAATAAAAAAATTAAAAAATATTAATGGACGGATGGAATCTGTTTCAAATGAGCAAAATATTGGAATTTTTGTGGATTATGCACATACACCTGATGCGATGGAAAATTCTCTTTCTACAATTAAAAAATTAAACACAGGTCGAATAATTACAGTTTTTGGTGCAGGTGGCGACAGGGATAAAGGCAAAAGAACGGAGATGGCAAAAGCTTCCCTAAAATATTCTGACTTTACAATCATAACTACAGATAATCCTCGAACAGAAAATCCTGCTGATATAATTCGAGATATTGTGAAAGATTTAAAAATGATGGATTCTTTTTGGATTATTAGCGATAGAAAATTAGCAATTGAAACTGCAATAAAATTTGCTCGAAGTGATGATATTGTCTATATTGCCGGAAAAGGTCATGAGACATATCAAGAAATTGGAAGAAGAAAAAGATTCTTTGATGATAGAATTATTGCTCGTGAGTGTCTAAAAAAGAAGGAAGTAAAAAAATTGGGACTCGCTTTACCACTTGATATTCTTAATCTTGAAAAAATTCTTTCTATAAAAATTCCATCAAGTATGGAAAATTTAATATTTGCTTCAATTTCAACGGATTCCAGAACTATAAAAGAAAATTCCTTATTTGTTGCTTTGAAAGGTGAATCTTTTGATGGTCACAATTTTGTTAATAAAATAGAGGAAAATAAAAACATCATTTCTATTATCAGCAATGAAAATTTTATTAGTGAAAGTACATTAATTGTAAATGACACTGCAATTGCTTATGGTCAAATTGCAAAAAAATATCTTTCGTGTTTTAATGTAAAAAAAATCGCTATCACCGGTAGTTATGGAAAAACTACTACAAAAGAATTCTTGTATAATATTCTTTCATCGCAAGCAAAAACTCTAAAAACTTATGAGAATGAAAACAATCAAATTGGACTTCCTAAAACAATCTTCAACATAAATGAAGGTCATGAATTTGCAATTTTTGAATTAGGCTCAAATCATTTTGGAGAAATAGAATTTCTATCAAAAATATGTCTTCCGAATATTGGAATTATCACAGCTATTTCTGCATCTCATTTAGAATTTTTAATAGATTTGGAAGGTGTTTTCAAAGAAAAAAAGTCACTATTCAATTATACTTCAGGGGTGAAAATTGCTTCAGGGGACAATCATTGGTTTAAGAATTATCAGGATGTAATAAAAATAGGAACCAATGAAAATTGTGATTTTATTATTCATGAAATCAAAAATAAAACTAATTTTCTTCAGTTTAAACTTAACGATGAATCTTATTCCATTAATTCTATTGTCAACTATCAAATTTATAATGCTTCACTTGCGATTATTTGTGCAAAAAAACTTGGAATCTCTCAAAAGGAAATTTATAGAGGACTATTAAAAGAGAATGATTTGAAGCATCGCATGGAAATTAGAGAAATTAAGAATCAAACTATTTTGATTGATTGCTATAATGCTAATCCTCAATCTATGAAATCTGCCATTGAATTTTGGGTATCATTTAAAAAAAATCTTCCTCATATCGCAATTCTTGGAGATATGCTTGAACTTGGAAATGAGAGTGAAAATTACCATTTAGAAATTAGAAAATTATTGGATGAAATTTCAAATGGTTATCTGATTGGAGTGGGGGAGAAGGCTATGATTTTCAAAGGAGATCTTCATTTTAACAATGTGGAGCAATTAATTCATTCAGAAATTATTAACAATTTTCCGAAAAATGCAGTAATTTTATTGAAAGCATCACACGGAATTCACTTAGAAAAAATTTTAAGGCGGTTTTAATGTTATATCATCTTTTTGCTCCACTTGCAGATCAACATATTTTCTATAATGTATTCCGATATGTTACTTTTCGGTCTATTGCCGCTTTTCTAACTGCATTTTTATTCTCAATATTTCTTGGACCAATGTTTATTAAAATGTTAAAAAATCATCAGTTTGTAGAAACTATAAACGATGTTGTACCTGAAAGCCATAAATTAAAAGAAGGAACGCCTACAATGGGCGGATTGATAATTATCCTTGGTTTGCTTTTGTCAACATTGTTGTGGAACGACCTTACTAATAGCAATGTTTTGATAATGGTTTTAACAGTTTTATGGCTCGGTGGAATTGGTTTTCTCGATGACTTTTTAAAAAATATTAAAAAAACTAAAAAAGGTCTTGTTGCTAAATATAAACTTTTAGGACAGATTTCTTTATCCTTGATTATTGCTCTAATATTATATTTTAGTATGCCGGATAACACTGCAATTACAAGTATTGGAATCCCATTTTTCAAAAGTGTTACATTTAATTTTGGGATATTTTTTATACCTTTTGTAATCTTTATGATTGTAGGAACTTCTAACGCTGTCAACTTAACCGATGGTTTAGATGGTTTGGCAAGTGGCACAATTTCTATAGCGGCTTTTGCTCTTGGAATAATGGCATATATAAAAGGAAATTATAATTTAGCGACATATTTCAATATGGAATTCCTCGCAGAAGCAGGTGAATTGACTATTTTTACAGCGTCAATTATGGGAACTATACTTGGTTTTCTTTGGTATAATACAAAGCCAGCATCTATTTTTATGGGCGATACCGGCTCACTTGCACTTGGTGGAGTTCTATCAACTATGGCAATTTTATTAAGAGAAGAAATCTTCTTTGCTATTGTTGGGGGAATTTTTGTAGTTGAGGCAATGTCTTCAATTATGCAACGATATTATTTTAAATATACAAGAAAAAAATATGGAGTCGGAAAGAGGATTTTTAGATGTGCTCCATTACATCATCACTTTGAAAAGATGGGTCTTTCAGAAGAAAAGATTGTCATCAGATTCTGGATTGTAGCAATGCTTCTTGCTGCAATTGGACTTGCAACAATTAAACTTCGTTGATAGGTAAGAAAATGAAAAAGACAAAAATTGGAATTTTGGGAATGGCTCGTAGCGGAATAGCTGCTGCAAGAAAAGCAATAAAACTTGGTGCAGATGTTTTTATCAGTGAATTTAAGACTGCGGATTCTTTTGAGAATTTTCAGCAATTATCTGAGGAATTTAACTGCGAATTTGGTGGGCATTCAGATGAAATATTAAAATCGGAGTTCATAATTTTGAGTCCGGGAATTCCTTCTGATATTCCAATACTTTTAGAAGCAAAATCTTTAGGAATCGAGGTTATCAGCGAAATTGAATATGGTTATAGAATCAAAGCAAAAGATAGTGAAATTATTGCTGTTACCGGCTCAAATGGTAAATCGACAACAGTAACCTTGATTTACAATATGCTCAAAGAAGAAGGACAAAATGTAATTCTTGCCGGAAATATTGGTGATGCTTTTACTTCTTTTCCAATTGAAGAAGCGGGAATTGACTTTATTGTGTTAGAACTCAGTAGTTTTCAATTGGAAAATATAAAAGATTTTCATGCAAATGTAGCAGTTTTATTGAATGTTTCACCGGATCATTTAGATAGATACAAAAGTTTTGACGATTACGGGCTAACAAAATTCAATATCTTCAAAAACCAAACAGAAAATGATATTGCTGTTTTAAATTATCAAGATAAATTTATAAGAAAATACGATCATTTAATCAACTCAAAAAAAGTATATTTTTCATTGAATAGAAGTGATAAAACAAAAGCTTATTATTCAAGAAAGGGAGAATATTTAGTGTATGATTGTTTGGATGCACAAGGCTCTAAAATGGCATATCAATTACGAAATCTAAAATTAAAAGGACCTCATAATTTACAAAATATTTTATCTGCTATATTGGTACTTGGTGAATTGAAATTATTTTCTCCAAGTGCTTCACAGGCAATTACTTTATTTACAGGTTTAGAACACCGTCTTGAATATGTAGAGGAAATTAATGGAGTAAAATTCTATAATGATTCAAAAGCAACAAATTCTGATTCTGTAAAAAGTGCTTTGAAATCATTTTCAGAACCTTTACATTTAATAATGGGAGGTTCTCTTAAAAAAGAAGATTATTCTGTTCTTAAAGAATTAATACAAGAAAATGTAAAAAAAATATATCTAATCGGTGAATCAAAAAAAATATTGAAAGAAACATTTGAAGATATTGTTGATATTGAAGAATTTTCAGAATTCAAAGATGCTGTTTTGGAAGCACAGAAAAATTCCCAACCTGGAGATATTGTATTGTTATCACCAGCGTGTGCAAGTTATGACATGTTTAAGAATTTTGAAGAAAGAGGTAAATATTTCAAGTCAATAGTTGAGGAGATAAAAAATGTCAAAAAATGAAATTCAATCACGAGGGAATTTTGTTGCAGGTTATGATTATTCGATCATTATAACTTATCTTGTTTTATGCATACTTGGATTATTCTTTATGCTGAATATTAATACTTATAGAAGTAGTTTGGATTTTTTTTGGAAGCATAGTATTTGGTTGATTTTAGGTATGGGATTTCTATTTATAAGCACAAAGATAAACCTTATAAAATTACGAAAATATAACTCTCTTTTTATATTAGTTAGTATCCTCTTATTAGTTCTTGTATTATCCAAAGGACACGCTGTGAAAGGAGCTACAAGAAGTTTGAAATTTGGTCCATTAAATATTCAACCAAGTGTTTTAGCAAGAATGAGCTTGATCTTCTATTTTGCTCATATATTGGATAAGCAAAAAAAGTTTATATCACAATCTACACCAACTGGTTTCATCAAATATTTTAAGCCACTTTTATTAATTCCGGCATTAGTTTTTTTGCTAATTTTAAAGGAAAGACATTTAAGCACTTTGATAATAAGTGGAGCGACTTTAATTAGTATGTTATGGGTTTCAAAAGTTAAAATTTTGACAATTTTTCTATTAGTAATGATAGCTGGTGCTTTAGGTTTATTTGTACTCAAAAATGGAGAAGAATATCGAGGAGAGAGAATAAAAATCTTTCAAAAATACTCGCTCTTCAATAAAATGTTAAATAAGAATGTTGATGTAGGACCGGTAAACGATTATCAAATTAAAGAAAGCCTAACAGCTCTTTCTTATGGAAAAATTATCGGAACCGGTGTCAATAAAGGTCGTGCAAAACAGTATTTTTTACCTGAAGCAAAAACTGATTATATTTTTGCAATCATTGGCGAAGAACTTGGTTTTATTGGAGCGTTATTAACTTTTGGAATATATATTTTCATGTTTTTTAGAGCAATGATTCTGGCTAATAGAAATAAAGATTTATATCTTCGATTATTAGGAATTGGACTTACATTAAATCTTTTTATCAATGTTTTGGTAAATATTGGAGTTGCTATTTCAGCACTTCCTTCCACAGGTGTAACCTTACCGTTTATTAGTTATGGTGGAACATCTTTGATAATCAATTCTATTGCTCTTGGATTAATATTAAATATTACTGCAAAGAGAAAGGAAGTTTGGTAACATGAAGAAAATACTAATTGCAGCCGGAGGAACCGGAGGTCATATTAAACCAGCATTGTCTATTGCAAAATACTTGCAAACAAAAGGCTATGAAATTCTCTATATTGGAAATAAATCCAGTATGGAAGAAAACCTTGTTCAAGAAGCCGGTTTGAATTTTCGTTCTATCAATGTGCAAAAGCTTTATCGGTATTTTACTCTCAAACATTTAATGTTTCCTTTTAAGCTTGCAAAAAGTATTTATGATTCTTGCCGAATTATTAAAGAATTTAAACCAGATGTTTTTTTGGGAACAGGTGGTTTTGTAATGGGTCCAGTGGCAATAGCTTCAATAATTAAGAAGATTCCAATTTTCCTACAGGAACAAAACAGTTTTCCAGGAATAACTACAAGAATAATTGGAAAATTTTCTCTAAAAATATTTTTGGGAAATGAAAATGCAAAAAAATATTTGAGGTCTAATAATACAAAATTTACCGGAAATCCAGTGAACGAGGAAATTCTAAAGAGTGTCGAAGAAATTGATTTTGCTCAATATGGTTTAAAAGAAGATTCCTTCAAAGTTTTTCTTTTTGGAGGAAGTCAAGGCTCGCTGGCTTTGAACAAAATTTTTATCTCAATAATTGATCAATTATTAGAAAGGAACATTGAAATTATATGGCAAACCGGTAAATATAGCTTTGTAGAATTTCATTCAAAGATGGAAGGGAAAAAAGGAGTTTATCTTTTTGATTTTACATCTGAAATGGATAAAATTTATAATTCAGTAAATCTATCAATTGCACGAGCAGGAGCTATAAGTATTGCCGAACTTGAAACAAAGAAAATACCGACAATATTTATTCCACT
>JAOZMQ010000377.1 GCA_029934195.1 Candidatus Cloacimonadota bacterium
CCAATTAATCTTTCTTCATGAACTTCATTTCCTTCATGGTTAAAAAGTCCTTTTCGTTCAGATACTAAATAGTCTCCATATAACTGTAAGCTGAATAATTTTTTCAATAAGAGAATTGTAAAAAAGAAACTGCAATGATATTTGAATAATTCTTAAATTCCATTCTCTATCGGTAATTGCGATTGAAGTTTTGTCCAGAATAGTTTTTATTTGACAAATAATAAACTATAAGTTTTTTGTTTTCACTATTATGGAACTAAAGTTGATTGGAGGTTTCTATTAAAAATGAAAATTTATTCTCTTTTGACAGACCAAATTCACAATTCTCAAAATTTTATTGTGTAAATATCCAATAACGAATAAAACTATTTCTAATGAAAATCAGGAAAACCCACATCAAATCAATTTTTTTTATGTTTAACGTCATATTCATGTAGCAATAAAAATATTGCAATTTAACTTAATAAATTTTAATTGAAAGGAAATTTCTATATGAAAATCGGAGTTTATTTATGTCAATGTGGAGGAAATATTTCCAAAGTCGTTGATTTGCCGAAAGTTGAAAATTCTATCACCAACAAAGATGATGTTGAACTGATAAGAATACATTCGAATATGTGTTCAGGAGCAGGTCAAAAGCTTATTGTTGAGGATGTAAAAGAACGTGGTCTCGATAAAGTTGTAGTGTCAGCTTGCTCACCAAAATTTCACGAAAAAACTTTTAGATCAGCTTTAGGGAAAGCAGGTTTAAATCCGTATGTTTTGGAAATTGCAAATCTTCGTGAACATTGTTCTTGGGCTCACAGAGATCAGCCGGAACTTGCTACAACCAAAGCAAAAGATCTCGTAAATTCTGCAATTGAGAAAGTTAGGAAAGATTATCCTCTCGCAAAGAAAAAAGTAAAAATGGGAAATAGAGTTCTTGTTATCGGTGGTGGAATTGCCGGAATCCAAACAGCTCTTGATCTCGCAGATGCTGGGAATAAAGTTGTAATGGTTGAAAAAGATCCAACCATCGGTGGAAAAATGACAATTCTCACCAAAACATTTCCCACTGAAGATTGTTCAGCTTGTATCATTTCACCAAAAATGGCAGCAGTTCAAAATCATCCCAATATCACTCTTTATGTCAATTCTCAAATTGTAAACACGGTCGGTCATCGTTTACATTTTGAAGTCACTATTGAAAAACGCCCCACTTTTATTAAACCGGAAATTGATATGGATCAATGTTTGATCTGTGAAGAATGCGTAAAAGTTTGTCCTGTTTCTGTTCCAAATAAATGGGAGCAGGGAATAATGGATAGAAAGGCAATTTACATTCCGGCAGCACTTGCAATTCCATTTAAGTATCTCGTAGATGAAGAAAATTGTCTGCATTTCAAAGATAGCTCTTGCAATAAATGTGCAGAAGTTTGTCCACAAAAAGTTATTGATCTCAGTCAAAAACCTGAGAGAATTGAAGTTACTATTGATTCAATCGTAGTAGCAACCGGCTATGATATTATTCATCCGGACGAAAAACCTTCTTTTGGATATAGCAAATATGAAAACGTTGTTACCGGCTTAGAAATGGAAAGAATTGTTGACCATATTTCAGAAGAACCTCCACCACGAGAAGTTGGTAATAGAGTTGCTTTTATTCAGTGTGTTGGTTCGCGTGACGAACAAACCGGAAGAGAATATTGCTCACGAGTTTGTTGTATGTATGCTACAAAATTAGCATCACTTCTCAAACAAGCTAAACCGGAAAAAGATATTTATATTTTCTACACTGATTTACGTGCTTATGGAAAAGGATTTGAAGAATATTACAAGAAAGCTCAAAAAATGGGGATCAAATTTATTCGTGGAAAAGTACCTGCACTTGAAGAAAATCCTCAGAATAAAAAGATTATTCTCAAATCGGAAGATACATTATCGCGACAAATTATTGAAGCAGAATTTGATTTAGTTGTATTGTCAACTGGATTAAAACCAAATGAATCATCGGAGAAAATAGTAAATTTCCTTAAACTTTCAAAGAGTTCTGATGGATTTATGCAAGAAGCTCACCCAAAATATAAACCGGTTGATACCAATATCGAAGGAGTATTTATTGCCGGAGCTGCTCAAGGACCAAAAGATATTCCGGATACAGTTGCCCAAGCTGGAGCTGCAGCTTCTCGCGTAATGGTAACTTTGGCTCAAAAAGAATTTGAAGTAGATCCAATCTTAGCTTATGTCCATCCAGAAATTTGTGATGGTTGTGGAAAATGTCTTGATTCTTGCCCAAAAAATGCAATCTCTATGATTGATGGAAAAGCTGTTGTTGGAGAAGCAATGTGTATTGGTTGCGGTGCTTGTTTATCTTCTTGTCCAATTGAAGCTCTTGATTTTCATGGATATTCTAATGAGCAGATGTATGGAGCTATTGAAGGAATGTTAGAAAACAAGAAAGAAGGTGATTTGCGATTACTAATTTTTGCAGATGATGCCAGCACTTATCCGGTTGCAGATGCAGTTGGAATTAGAAAAATGAAATATCCAATTGACTTTAGAATTATTAGAATTCCAAGTTCAGCAAGAATTACAAATAAGCTTATTATTCGTGCATTCCAAAAGGGTGCAGATGCAATTCTTCTCGGTGATACACCTGTAAAAAGCTCAAGATTCCCTTGGAGTAAAGATATAATATCCGATACAATCAAAGTCGCAAACGAAAAACTTCTTAAAGCTGGAATTGATTCTAATAGAATCGTTTTTAAGGAATTTACCTCTGGTGGAATTAATGATTTTATCACAGAAACAAATAAGTTGTATGATCAAATCCTTAAATCTGAAAGAATTACAACCGAACAAAGAGAAATGTTGCAGGAGAAATTATGACCAGAAAAATAATTCTCAATGAAAAAAGTGATACTTTTCAGAAACTTGTTGAAGAGCTTAGTGGCGAAGTAATCACTTTGTGCGAGCAATGTGGCACTTGTTCCGGCGGTTGCCCTTTTGTTGATGAAATGGATATTATGCCATCTCAATTGATGAGAAAATCAATGCTCGGTCAAGAAGATGTTCTTGATTCTCAAACTGTTTGGCTTTGTGCAACTTGCAATACTTGCACTGTTCGCTGTCCTCGTGGTTTAGATGTTTCCAAAGTCGCTGAAGCTTTACGACAAATCATTCTTAGAAAAGAGATTGATAACCTAAAAATTAATGATATTCCTAAAGAAAAACTGAAAGATCTTCCGCAAATAGCAATTATTGCTGCTATGCGTAAATTAACTTCATAAAGGAGAAAATATGAAAATCCCATATTTCCCCGGTTGCTCATTAAAAACGACCTCTAATAATTTTGAAAAATCTGCCATCGCTACCGGAAAAGTGTTAGATATTGAATTTGTGGAACTTCCTCGCTGGAATTGTTGTGGAGTTGTTTCTTCACTTACAAGCGATGATTTGATGCATCATA
>JAOZMQ010000378.1 GCA_029934195.1 Candidatus Cloacimonadota bacterium
AGGGGGAACTATGTCTGAAGTATATAAAACGGTTGAGTATAAGGGGTTTGAGATTGAGATAATACGGGATGATTATCCTGAGAGCCCACGAGAATGGGACAATATTGGAACTATGATCTGTAAACATAGTAGATATAACTTGGGTGATGTTAAGGATAGTGAAGACTATGTGCGTTATGGTAATTCGGTAGAGGAAGATATGGCAATGTATTTTTATGTTAATCATATCGATAAGCGTCATGATGAACATGAAGATGGTATGCTGACTGCAAGGGGAATCTCTGCTGTTAATAGATGGATGGAGAAAAACGTTCTCTGGCTTCCGTTGTATCTTTACGATCACAGTGGGATTACAATGAGTACAGGCTCATTTGCTTCACGATGGGATTCTGGACAAGTGGGGTTCATTTATATAACCAAAAAGAAAGTTAGAGAAATGTATGGGTGGAAGATCATTACTGAAGAAAGAAAAGAAAAACTTTATTCTTATCTGGAAAGTGATGTGAAGACCTATGATCAATATCTTACCGGCGAGGTTTATGGATACAATGTGGAAGAAATAGGAAACTCATGTTATGGATATTATGGAGATGTAGGAATTGAAGATGCCATTGATAACGCTAAAAGTGACATAGATTATGCTATATCACAGAAACGTAAGGTTCATTTTGAACAATTAATCAAATGGATCAAAAACAAAGTCCCACTCAGTTATAGAAAACCACTCGAATTTGCATTGTAGGGAAGTTGTATTTGATATAATGAGTAAGACGCATGTTTACAATTCAAAAACTAAGAAATGGGAATAGGGAGGAAAAATGAGTTTATTAGCAAAATTGGATCAGGTGGAATCAGAAGGGAAAACAAAAATTGCTTCTTCTTTATATGGAGAATGTAAAGAAATAGAAGATGAGTACAAAAGGGAACACGCAAACTTGTTAAAACAGTGCAAAATTGTAGATAAGTTAGTTGCAATAGACTCGAAACCTTTTAACTTCCAGGGTTATAAACGTTCCTTGGTTCAATATAGTGATTACAAACCGGAAAAAATAAAGGAAGATGTATATTCTGCAATCTTGCAATTATCAATTACTTTTAAGAATTGGATTATCAATAAAGTGGAAGGCTTTTATTCCGTAAAGGTTAATTTGAATTTATTTGAGAATATCGAATATCCGAATAAATATAACACAGATAATTTTAATGAAGCAGTTGAAAAATGGAAGGAGAGATGTGTTGAGACTATCTCACTTGATTTCATTTTAAATGAAATAGCTTCACAGGTTGGAAATTTTGAAGATACGGCTTTCGATCAACTAATTTCAAATATACATAACGCTATTGGTACTTTTAGTGAGTGGAGAAACAAAGAAAAAGCTGGCATGTCAAAAGCAGAATTGTCGGGAAAAGTAATTAAAATTTCTGATTTTGGACGCTATAATGGCTGGTATAATGGACCTGGAATAAAGATTGATTGGGATTGGAAAGGAGTAGAATTGCTGTCTGAAATGTATTCCTACTTTTTGTTGAAAGATTTAAAAATTAAAGCTCATTTACCATTGCCGGGAGATGTTATAGGCAGGAGAGATTCTTTTTCCCCAAACACAGTGTTCGGTACAGAAAAAATGGGGGTGAAGTTTTATAAAAACCAAAGAGTAGATCTTAGGTTTCAATCCAAATTAAAAGCAGAAGAATTCTATAAAATCTTCAAATTGGGGGAAATAAAATAGATTTCTTAACGAAAATAGAAGAGGAATTGTGGCAATTAATTGGGGGATGAATGTATAAAAATCTAAAGATTAAAATTCCTTTGGATAAAAGGGCTTACTATAATGAGCAAATCTTAAAAATAGTAGATGGCTCTGATTCTAAAGGTGTAACAAACGAAGAGATATATAATGGGTGGAGTGCTAAAGGTGGAGTGCATGGGCTTAACAAATCTGATTTCAGAAACTTCCACAAATATTCCGAAGCGAAAAAGGAATATGAAGAAGGTCAATTCTTTACACCGGACAGTATTTGCTCTGAAATGGTAGAGATACTACAAGTTAGCAATAGCGATTTGGTAGCAGACTTGACTTGTGGCAAGGGTAGTTTTATAAATGCTCTACCATCAGAAGCAAATGTTTATGGATGTGATATTGATCGTGAGACAATGCGAGTAGCAAGGTTTTTATTTCCGGATGCAAAGCTGGAAACTAACTCTATTGAGTATTATGATCCACCGGTAATGTTCGATGTTGTTGTAGGAAATCCCCCGTTTAATCTAAAAATTGGAGGTTATGTTTCACAACTTTTTTACTTTATTAAATCCAATGAAGTGATGAAGGAAGGGGCAATGCTTTCAGTTGTAGTTCCCGAATCATTCTTGAAAGATGCATTCTTCAATAAAAAAATGATCGAAATTATTGATAGGAGTTTTAATTTCATCTGCCAATACAAGCTTACTAAAAGTGCCTTCGAGGCGGACATTGAAACAAAAGTAATGTTCTTTCAAAAGAAAGGAGAAGGTCTTGTAAGAAGCAAGTTTGTTTCAGAATATGTAAGCAAGGAAGTAGCAGGGAAAACAATATCAGAGCTGAGAGAAGTTCAGAGAAAAGTAATGGCTAAACTGGCATTGAGATCAGGAATGCGGAATCCAAATAATTTCTCAATGAAGCAACAGACTCAGCAATTTATTGGCACTGAATATGAACAAAAAGAAATCAAAGAAGGCAGAATTGTGCATGGGTTTGAGTTTATGGTAAAGAAATATATTTATGAAATCAAACACCAGAAACTCTTGAAGAAGAGATACAAAAAAGCACTGGCGTATTTGACAAGATTCAGAAATCAGAAGATGCCTGAGTTTAGTAGTGATGAAGCCCGAAAGGAGTTTATGAAAAACAAATGGATCACACAGGGGAGAGTTATTGGTTATCTAAAGAAAGCGATCAAAGTTCCGAATGGGAAAGTCCGGAAAAATGAAAGTTTATCTCTACAAAAAGTTAGAAGAGCTGAGAAGGTTTACGATATCAATGAAAAGCAAATTTCAGAAATGGGTCAATCTTTAGAAGTATCAAAATTCCTTAGTGATTTCGAGCTTCATGAGAGAAGAACCGGTAAAACAATTAGACTGAATCCTCGCCAGTTAGTTGATGTAAACATTGCCGTACAGAAAAGAATTATGATGATCCAGTGGTCAATGGGAGCTGGGAAAAGTATCGCGGGTTTAGCTTTAGCTGACCATAGGTTAATGAATGTCAATATACGGAACGTTATTATAGTTGGACCTTCCATTGCGATAAAAAATACTTGGAATGTAATATTGGATGCTTATGGGAAAAATTACATTTGCATCAATAAACCGTCTCAGTTTGCAAATATAAAAGGCGGTCAGATAATTACAATGACTATGCATTCTATTAACAAGTGTAAGAAACAACTCAAAAACTATCTTAAATC
>JAOZMQ010000379.1 GCA_029934195.1 Candidatus Cloacimonadota bacterium
CCGTTTTCGATCAACTCAATCTCAAATGATTTCTTGATGGCGGCGCGAGGGGATTGGACACCATTAAACCCTTCGGCTTCGAGATAGTCTTTCATGACTTTCCAAGAGAGTTCGAATGTGAGTTCGAAGAATTGGATCAGCCCCGCTTTTTGAATAATGTCTGGAGAGTTGATTCCCAGAGCACGTTCCAGCAATAGAAGCGATTTTTCGAAGTTCTGAAACCGTTGTTTCCAACGAATGTCCGGAGAACTTTCGCTCATGAGTGTTTCCTTCGTTTGAGTTTCTGTGGTGAGTGCATCATTAAATGACGTTTGCTTGCGGATTGACAAGCATCTTCTGATTTCAACCTCCCCGTTCGCGCTCGTCAGGGGATCCGTGTGGCTGCCGTCGCGGCGCCATTCGGATTTTGGATTCCAGCGCAGGCAACTTTTCCGCCCGCTTTCACGGTTTCTGCGGCGACTTTTCCGGTCGCTTCAATGGCGGAGTAGGTGATTTTTCCGGCCGTTTCAACCGGTACGGTAATCAGCTTTGTGCATCCTGAAAAGAGGAGGAGGAGAAGCGCAGAATATCGAACAAGGAATATCGAATTTCGAAGAAGTTGGAGGATGTTGTTCACTTCGACATTCTCTACCGTCGGTAGTTGGGTGCTTCTTTGGTGATGCGGATGTCGTGCGGGTGAGCTTCGGCTGTGCCAGCGGCGGAGACGCGGACAAATTGTCCGTTTTGCTGTAGCTCGGGGACGGTGCGGCAACCGCAGTAGCCGAGGCTGGCTTGCAGTCCGCCGCTGTATTGTTTGAGCACTTTGCTTGCTTCCCCTGCGTAGGGGACGACGCCTTCGATGCCTTGCGGGACGAGTTCGTCTTCGGTACTGTCTTTGAGTCCGTAGCGCTGGCGGGAGCCTTCGCGCGATTTTATGGCGTCGAGGCTGCCCATGCCGCGATAGACGACAAATTGGCGGCCTTCGTAGAAGATTTTTTCGCCGGGGCTTTCTTTGGTGCCGGCAAGGACGGAACCCATCATGACGGCGGAGGCACCGGCGACGAGGGCTTTGGCGATGTCGCCGGAGTGGCGGATGCCGCCGTCGGCGATGACGGGAATGGAGCCTTTGAGTGCGTTGGCGCAACTGTAGACGGCGCTGAGCTGCGGGATGCCAACGCCTGCGACGACGCGGGTGGTGCAGATCGAGCCGGGACCAATGCCGACTTTGACCGCGTCGGCTCCTGCTTTTTGGAGCGCGAGGGCGGCTTCGCCGGTGGCGACGTTGCCGGCAATGACGTCGATGTCGGAGATGTTCTTTTTGACCCATGTGGTCATTTCGATGACGCCTTTGCTGTGTCCGTGGGCGGTGTCGACGATGATGACATCGACGCCGGCCGCTTGGAGGGCTTCGGCGCGGGCGTGGTCGCCGGGGCCGATCGCGGCACCGACGCGTAGGCGGTGCTGGTCGTCGCGGTTATAAAGGGGGCGGGTGTTTTCGATGAGGTCGGCAACGTCGGTGTAGCTGTAGAGTCCGAGGAGTTGCCCGCCTTTAATAAGCGGGAGTTTGCCGATTTTATTTTTCTTCATGATCTCGTATGCCTGCTGAAGCGTGGTGTTTTCTTCAGCGGTGATTACGGTTTTTGTCATGACGTCTTCGGCGCGGACGTTTTGGTTTTTTGCAAACTTGATGTCTTTGGAGGTGAGGATTCCGACGAGCGCGCCTTGGTCGTCGAGGATGGGGAACCCGTTGAAGTTGTAGGCTTTCTTTACGCAGCGCTCTTTGATTTCGGAGAGCGTCTGAGTGCTGTTAAAGGTGATCGGGTTTTTGATGAGTCCGTTGAGGTGATGTTTCACGCGTTCGACGTGGTCGGCTTGTTCTTCAACATCGAGGTTTTTGTGGATGATGCCGATCCCGCCGTGCAAGGCCATAGCGATTGCCATGTTGGCTTCGGTCACCGTGTCCATCGCTGCGCTGATAAACGGGATGTTTAGGTTGATGTTGGTGGACAGGCGGCTGGTGATCTTTGTGTCGCCGGGTAGGAAGTCGGCGTACTGGGTAATCAGGGAGACGTCGTCGAATGTGAGACCTTCGTGCGGAAAGGTGCTCATGAACTGGTCGAGATGCTTGTTTTGGCTCATGGAAGTTGTCCTTTTGCCGAGGTAGATTGGAGATGAAGACGAATCGAGTCAATCCGTTTCGAGGAGTATTCGATAGAAGGCGGTGTTTTGGGTCGGGAGATTGGTGAAAATGTTCTGCGGTGGTGTGGCGAGGAGATTGGTTTCCAAGGGTTGGAAACCATTGAGCAGGTTGGTGGAAATTTCGACGGTGTAGGTTTTTCCGGAGATGCTACTCCATGCGAGTTCTTGTTCGGGGGAAAGGGTTTCGATGGCGAATATCGATGCGGCGTTGGTCGGTTGGGTTCCGGCGCGCCATTCGTCGTAGTCGCTGGAGCCGTCGGAGTCGGTGTCGCTGGTGAGATCCGCGTTGGTGATGCTTCCGAAGTTTTCGACCTCCCAGGTGTCGTCGATTAAATCACTATCTGCATCGTATGTTCCGTAGAGGGTGAGCGTGAGTGCGTTGACGGTTCCGGTGTCGCCTGCCCAATTATCCAGAACGTTTACAATCCATTCGCCGGAAGACGTTTCGCCCCAGTTCCGAACGGTGGAAAATGTCCAGTTTAGATTTGCTGCGGGGTCATTATTTCGCCACGCCATTTGGCTTTTTGTTCCGCTTGGAGACGTGAGCCAGATTTCGACATCGCTACGGTAGGTGTGTGTAATTTCGGTGGTCAGAGTGACGTGTTCAACGCGAAAGTTTTGAGTGATTGAAAAGGTGTTTGTGATTCCGGTTGTGTCGTTGTCGGGGATGGCTTGGTTTAGATTTGTTAGCGAATAAGAAATGTTTGTGTGTGTGCCGAGGTTTGTCCATGTTTTGCTCAGATCGACGGCGGCTTCGGCGTCGATCAGTCCCGCGCCGTATTTGTGATTGAAGTGAAATCCGGCGGCGTTATTTGTCCACTCGCTGTCGGACGCATCATTTTTGCGGGCGGAGGTCATCAGGATTTCCTGCACGTCGCGCCAGCCGAGATTTGAGTTGGCTTCAAGCATCAGCGCGCCGACTCCGGCGGCGAGCGGGGTGGCGGACGAGGTTCCGCCAAAGTCGCTTTCGTAATTCCCATTCGCCGAGGTGGTGGTGATGCCTTGCCGCCCATCGCTGCTAGAAGGAGCGGAAACCACAAGGCATGCTCCGGGTTCGCCATAATCGGTTTGCAATCCTTGGTCGCTGACGGCACCGATGGCAATGGTGTAGATGGAGTTAGCGTAGCCGTCGTAGTTGGCGTTGTCGCCAACAAATTCATCGTATGTATTTGTCCATCCGTTGCCCCCCGCCCAAAAAAAGAGAGTTCCTGACTCGGCTCCACTTTTTAGTGCGGCGGCGGCGAGTGTCCCAGGGCCTTCC
>JAOZMQ010000380.1 GCA_029934195.1 Candidatus Cloacimonadota bacterium
CGACCTCTCTTTTGACTAAAGCGTAACCGCAAGAAAAGGCTATGTATGAGAAAAAAGCAACCTGCATTGTGTGAGAAGTTAAAAAAGAGGGGGTCAAATGCGGTATGGTTTGGTGAGTAAAAGATGGTCTAATGCTACGAATGGATCTGACGGAACCGTTTTGTTTGAGTCAGTTAATAGCTAAAATCAGATTTTTTTTAATAATAGTTTACAAAACGAAAACAATAGTTATTAATTGGATTTTTAGGAACGCAAGCCATATAAATAAAAGGAAATGTATTATGCTAAATTACAAACCCGTTAAAAACCAAGATAAACCCGGACGTCCGCCAAGTGGATGTGTTTGGGCAAAAGACGAACAAGGACAAAAGATTTTTAATGAACAGGGTGAACTTGCTTATCGCGAACTCACGCCAGAGGAAGTCGAAGCTAAAGCGGCGGAGAAGGCAGCCAAAGCCGCCAAAAAAAGAAAGAAACAGGAGAAGCGAGCTCGGAAAGCCGCACCGAAACTCCCTGAAGATTCGCAGGCCGCTTTAACACGAAAGCGCACCTATTCCGTTTTATCTTATGATGAGCTCGAAAAAGTCGCTTCTATTATTTCTGAACTCATTTCAAAAAGAAAAGATATGGAACGCGCACGGCTGGAAAAAGAACTTTCCGATATTCAAGCCAAGCTTGGATCTCTTTAAGTTGATAAGAACAAATTCAATAAAAACTCCTCCATCTTGGGGGAGTTTTTTTTGTTTTTTTCCTTTTCGAGAATGCAACCCAAGGCTTGTGCCCCGGAAGCTGTACGCACGTTTGGAACGATGCGCAAGCCGTCGTCCACCTCTTTCCTGCGTTGGAATGTGGAATGCGCGAAACCGACTCCTTAGATGACGGCACAGATGGTGTGGGTTCCGCCGTCAAATACCGGAAGAAGGTTTCCTTCGAGCGGTTCGCCGTCCACGGTGATTGATGTGGTTCCGGTGCAGCGTCCGGCCGTGTTGTCGATTTCAATCTCGTAGGTCGCGCCTCGGAATTTGCGGGTCAGAGAAACCTTCGGAAGTTCTTTGCTTAGGCAGGGGTCGATGATGAGTCCTTCGTAGGTGCGGCGCACGCCGAACATCCATTCGATCAGTGCCATGGTGAACCATCCCGTGGTGCCGGTGCGCCATGCGTAGATGCCTTCGCCGTACTGGCTCTCAACGGCTTCATAGCAGTTGGTGAAGGAGAAGGGTTCAATTTTTGAAACGCTGATGGGGTTCCATGGGCTGTCGGGCGCGGTTTTAACGAAGGTGCGCCAGGCTTCTTCTGCACGACCGATCATACAGTCGGCGACGGCTTTGAAACCGGCGGCGTGGCAGTAGGCTCCGCCGTTGGTTCCGTGACCGGGCAAGATGGCGGAATATTTTCCGATGCGCTCATCGTAGCGAGTGCACGGTGGCGCGCTGATGAGAAAGCCGATGTCCAGTTCGATGTGCTTATCGACGCTTTTCATGCAGCGTTCGACGCGGTCGCCTTCCGCCGTCTGCGAAAGAACGGCCCACGACTGGGTGTTTTGGAAAATCTGCGCCTGGTCGTCTTTGGATGTGCCGAGCGGGGTGCCGACTTCGCAGGTGCTTCGGATGTACCACTCGCCGTCCCATGCGATTTCGTTGAGACGTTTTTTGAAGAGGTCGTATTGCTCGCGCGCCTCTTTTTCAATGTTGGCATCGCCGCGCCATTTGGCGAGCTCTTCCATTTCGAGCAGGCCGTAGCAGAGTTGCTGGGTGACCATGATGCTTTCGCGTGCACCGGTTTTATCAGACGGTTCGAGACCGTCGTTCCAGTCCGCGAAGTGCTGGTCGCAGAGTCCGTTTGCGCCGGTGTCGTTGCAGAGGAAGCGCATGGCGCGAATCATGTGGTCCCAAACGGTTCCTTTTTCGTCGCATTCAAAATAGGGCAGTTCGATATCTAGCATGGAAAAGTCGCCACTTTCTTTGATGAGGAGAGGGGCGGTCAGGAAGATCCATGCGGGTTTGTCGGAATACTGCAAGCGGTTCATCGGACGGAAACTGTGCGGCACCGAGCCGGTTGGATATTGCGACGAAAGCGCCTGCAGGAAGTTGGTTTTTGCCATTTCGTAATCAAAGAGTGCCAGCGCAGAGTCGATCTGCACATTGTCGCGGAAGCCGCTCTTGTCGATGATGTAAGAAACCATCGCCTTTTTCGCGAAGTGATTGATCAGCGCGTCATAGTTTTTGTTGCCGGTCGATACGGTGAACGCGTCCGACTGCTCGCGGGAAATTCGTTCCTGCTCCGCGCAGGCCGCGTCGATGGTTTCTGGGGTCATTCGTTCGCGCAGCGCCTGAACCGACTCGGGGGAATCGGTCTGGCCGAGGATGAAGTCGGCTCGTTCCGTTGCGCCGGGTGCCAGCTCAAAGCTGATCTGAAGGATGCCGGCGTTGTCGCCGCCGAAGCGTCCGCCCTGACCATCACAGTTCCAGCCTCGTTGGATGTTCGGGGTGCTCAAGGAATAGTCTTGGCGGGTGAATTCCATTCGATGGGCATTGGCATTGCGCAGTTCATTGAGCGTGATGACAAACGCCTTAAAGCGGTCGGTGGGCGGCACTTTGCGGGCTTTGTTTTCTGCATAGACACCGCCAAGTTCCGGCATAATGTAAGCGAAAGGCTCGGACGGTGTGCCTTGTCCTTCGGAGTTACAGCCATTGAGAGCAAAGCGTGCGTAGGTAAAGAGGGAGATCTTGCGCGGGCGATCCGAGAGGTTTTTTAAATTCAGAGTCCAAACCATCGCCGTTTCATCGCGCGGAACAAAGACACGCTGCTCGGCATGGAGGTCATCGCAGGTTCCGGTGATGACCGTTTTTTCCGGATAAAAGCGACAGGAGTAATCCGTCATATCTGCAACTACCGGTGCGCCGCCAGGGTTGAAAACGGTGTTGGTTTCGTCATCACGAATGTAAAGGTAGGTGTCGTCCCACGCGAAGAGATTCACGGTGTTTCCTGCCTTGTCTCGAGCACGAACGGCTCCATCGCCCAGCTGGCTGACCTCGGCATAAAACTCATCGTCGCCAGGTTGGTTATAGTGAACGTTGAACCATTTTTTCGGTGGCTCAGCGGTCAGCTCAAAACAGCGACCGTCCTCGATAAATTGTCCATATTTTTCGACATCACCCATTTCGTGTTTCCCCATTTCGTGTGTTTTAAAATTGAAAAGAAGGAGCTAACGCCAAGAGCCCATCGCTTTCAAGAATAATGAGGCATCTTGTTTCTAAGTTGGATTTTTTAATTGGCAATGCAAATCACTTTGTTTCGTGGGGGGGCAGGGTGTACAATGAATTGTTTTTTTTAAGGGTTCGTTTGTGCGAGATTTACGAGGAGTTCGAGATATGAAAATGACATGGATGCGTTTGTGGGTTCTTCTTTTTGCGGGTTCGGCGTTG
>JAOZMQ010000381.1 GCA_029934195.1 Candidatus Cloacimonadota bacterium
TGAATAATGAATTTCTTTTATCGCAAAGACGCAAAGGGAAGAACGCAAAGGGAAAATATATGAATTTGGGAAAGAGAATCCACTGTTTTCTGTTCGTTTTATTTGTGTAGTTTGTTGGGAATAAAATTTTCCAAAAGGAAATGAATAATGAATTTCTTTTATCGCAAAGACGCAAAGGGAAGAACGCAAAGGGAAAGTATATGAATTTGGGAAAGAGAATCCACTGTTTTGTTCGTTTTGTTTGTGTAGTTTGTTGCCAATAAAATTTCTCCCAAAGGAAATGAATAATGAATTTCTTTTATCGCAAAGACGCAAAGGGAAGAAGAATTATCAAATAAATCTTTGAAATTAGTGTTCTGAATTTCCAGTTTCTCATTCCTCTTCTTTCTTTGCGATATCTCATCTTCCTCTGCGTTAATGAAAAGAAATTATTGCGGAGACGCAGATGGAAAAAGAAATTTAAAAAAAATACTCGAAATTAGATATTCTAAAACTGATAAAAATACTTTTTTCTTGACACAAAATTTTACATTATCCAAATAAAGAAATTAGAATTTTTATTTGTTTCAGAAGAAGTAATCTTCTATGTTTTAATGTAGAGTGAGGACAAACCTTAACTCATTTAATATTCATCGTATTATTATAGAAATCTTGATTTTAAATGGAGAAATAATGAAAAAGAATATGGGCATATTTCTTTTAAGTTTATTTTTAGTTAGTAGCTTAATGGCAAAAGAAGTAAAAACATTTCAAAAAAGACAATTCGTGAAGGATAATTCCAAAATCTCTTCTTCAAAACTTAGAAGTAATTATGATTCTAAAATTGGACACAAATATTCGTCCAATAAGTCAACCACAAGATTTATAAATCAAAGAAACCGGGAAATACTGTTGGAACAATCTTTAACCGGATATCAAGAAGAATGGTCGTTTGGAGTTAGTGATAGTAATTCATTTGGACCATATTTTGTCGCTGATAATTTTACCGGAATCGAAGGAATTATTACCGGAATTACATTTTATGGTTTAGATTTATCAAATCCGTGGGCTAATTGTTTCGAAGATCCAATGGATTTTGATATTATTTTTTATGAAAATGATAACGGAGTTATGGGAGAAATATACACAACTCAGCAAGTTACATTAGCAAGAGTCTCTACTGGTTTTCAATATTCCGGCTTTGAATGCTTTTCTTGGAGTGGTAGTTTTACTTTACCTGTTATGATGTCGGAAGGTTGGATTTCAATTGTAGGAACAAGTATTGGTACGCCTATTGATGGTTGGTTTTTATGGGGAAATTCTCTATATGGAGACGGAATAAACGCTTCTGACGATGGGACAGGATGGATTATAAATAATGAATCAGGAAGTGATAGAGCTTTAACCTTTACAGGTGCAATTACTGATCCAGTAGCTCCGGCATCTCCAATAAATTTTACTGCAACTCCAGAGGAAAATGGTTCATTAACAGCTACTCTTTGTTGGCTTAATCCATCCGTTACATTAAGTGGTGATCCTCTTTTAGAGCTTTGTTCTATAGATATTTATATTGACGGTGAAATCGTAGAATCAGTCATAAATCCAATAATTGGTGAAAATGAAACTTCAATAATTGAAATTGAAAGTATAGGAATGCACACTTTTACAATAGTCGGAGTTAACACTTGGGGAATTGGTGCTTCTACTTATGATATAGTGTGGATTGGAAATGATATTCCAAATATAATTACAAATGCTGTTGCTGAATTTGTAGATCCGGTAATTGAACTTTCTTGGGTAAATCCTCTTGAAAGTCTTCATAATGGACCTTTTGGGCTTGGAGTCGAATTTATTAGCATTGTCAGAAATGATGGAATTGAATGGACTCTCGATGGAATAGAATCCTTTACCGATAATACTGTTAATCCAAATACAATGTATTCATATACAATTACTCCAGCCAATTCTTCTGGAAATGGTCCGGCAACTACAACTAACATTGTTTACTCCGGTAGTCAAATCCCAGCACTCGTTGTTGATCTTGACCCCAATAACAGTTCAGCTCCTACAATTGAGGCTACCTTATTAGAAATTGGTATTGATGCTATAATTGTAACTGAATTACCAACTGTACTTAACATTTACACTTCTATTTTTGTATGTCTTGGAGTTTATAGCACAAATCATGTTCTTACAATTGATGAAGGAATAATTCTCGCAAATTATATTACAAATGGAGGTTATCTTTATATGGAAGGAGGTGACACTTGGTATTGGGATAATCCAACTGCTGTCCATTCATTGTTTAATATTAATGCAATTTCTGATGGATCAGGTGATCTTAGTACTATAATTGGTGTTGAAGGGACAATGACCGATGAAATGAGTTTCACTTATAGCGGAGAAAACAATTGGATTGATCACATTGAACCAATTGGTGATGCTGAAACTATTTTTAACAACACAAATCCTGCGTATGGAACAGCTGTAGCTTATGATTCGGGAAATTATAAAACTATCGGTGTCTCTCATGAATTTGGAGGACTTGATGATGAAGACTTTACAAAAGCCGAATTAATGACTGCTTACGTTGAATTCTTTGGACTGCTCAATGGAACTCCTTATGTAGAATATGGAGATGTTGATGATAATGGAAATATCGAGGCGATAGATGCTTCAATAACACTTCAATCCATAGTAGGTCTTTTAACTTTAGAGCCTTGGCAAATAGAACGAGCAGACGTTGACTTAAATGGAAATATACAAGCAATTGATGCAGCGGTCATTCTTCAGTATGTTGTAGGAATAATTCCAGAATTACCATGGACAGATAGAAACAATAATGCTGATGTAAAAGTATCTATAAAAAAGAATGAACTTGTATTTACTGCAACCGGTAATCTTTGGGGTTTTCAAGTAAATACTAAAGGAATAGAATTGAACAAAATCGATACAGATTTACTTTTTGCTCAAAAAGGTAATACATTTGCAATTGCTTCTACAGAAGCTTTGACAGGAGAATTTCTAAGAATTTCTTTCTCTTCTTTGGAAAATGGAGCAAGTCTTGAAATGATTATTAATACTAAAAGAGTAAATATTTCATTAAATGATATCTCTGATATTTATTTTTCACATCAATATCCAAATCCATTCAATCCTGTTTGTTATTTTGGTATTAATTCAAATAAAATCACAACTGCCAAAATTGAAATTTTTAATATTAAAGGAGCAAAAATAGTTACGCTTAATGAAAAAATTGCTATTGGCAACAGCACAATAAAATGGAATGCCAAAGATATTGCATCTGGAATTTATTTCTACAAAATAGATATAGAAGAATACAACTCATTCGGTAAAATACTTCTTCTCAAATAGCAAAAATTTACCATAAAGAAATGAAGCTCGTGAAGAAATTGTTTTACCAAAACATAAAATAATATCAGA
>JAOZMQ010000382.1 GCA_029934195.1 Candidatus Cloacimonadota bacterium
TGTTGGGTAAAGAAAAAAAGAAAATTTAGAAAATTTAGTTTTCGTTCAGATACTATTTAGTACTTGAACGAAAACTAAATTTTCTAAATTTTCTTTTTTTCTTTACCCAACGCTAACGCATTGGGCTACAAGAAGATCGCTTCTATGGAGCTGAAAATAAATAATTTTCCAATTAATCTTTCTTCATTAACTTAATTTCCTTCATGGTTAAATAATCCTTTTTTTCAGATACTAATTAAAAAGTTGCTATTATTGTGTAAAGAATTATTCTTTCCATTTCATAAGTTTATACTCACGTTGCGTAGTTATTCCAGAATTAGAAGATGAAGTTGCACATAGAGTATCCGGCATTACGTTTTCCATTAATTGCAGAATTTCTTCCTGAGACAAAGCCTGTTTTATGACCAATACTTCATCGAGAATTCCATCCAGAAAATATTTACTGGGATTTGGCATTCTATACTGTGATCCAATATTGAGATTTCCTTCTGATTTTCTAATCTTGCTTGAATTGTTCGCAAGACTATCAACAACAACTCCGTCTATATATAATTTTACAATAGATTCATCAAATGTCCCTGCAACATGATACCATTGATTTAAATTCAATTTTTGCTTACTATTAACTGTTTTGCGTCCCCGATTAGATGTTACAAAACTAAAACAAAAATGTCCTTTTGGACCCCAAAATTGCAATGTATATGCTTCATCCAAAGGATTTCTTATATCTCCTTTATGAATAAAACCTGCATTCTTACTATACTTATGTACATTAACCCAACAAGCAACAGTTCCTGCTTCACATAAATCCAAAGTTGAATCCGTCGGAACTGAAACAACATCATCAATTCCATCAAAATCAAGTGCAGTTCCAAATTGTCCTTCTACCCAAGGTGGGAAATTTATAAGTTCACCTTCTCTGCTTTGACGAGAATAATCATTTGCGTAAGAACCTTCAGTTTCATCTAACTTCCAATGATTTAATGTTTGCGGTAAATTAAATTGTGATCTAATTTCTTCATCGCTCAAAACTTTGCTCCATATTTTTACATCATCAAGAACACCATTATAGAATCTTGATTCATCATTTGCACTACCAATAGTTATAGCCTGATCATTTTTTTTAAAATGGTTTACCATTTCGTCTTTAATTTTATCAATATCCAAATATGGTTCTCCATCAACATATAATTTAAGATCATTATCTTCAAAAGTAAAAGCAAGATGATACCACACACTGTCTGCAAAAGCAATATTAGTAAGATATTCTTTATCTAAATCGTGTTCATTATCTGAAACTTTTACATATAATTTCTCCATTTCATTTATTCCCATTTCCCAAGAACGATCATTTCCGGAATCAAGAGATTTAGTAATCAAGATTTTATCTCTTCCGGTTGGATGATAATTGAGAACCCATAATGAAACAGAAATTTCTTGTGATAAATCCAAACTTGTTGAATGTGGTATAACAACTTTATCATCTCTACCATCGAATTTTATTGCATAAGAATGTTTTTCTTCATAATGGCTTTTCCTTCTTGAAGATGAAAATCCAACAATTGATCCATCATTGCCATAAATAGAATTATCCCGAATTACTAAAAATTCTGCATCTTTCTCAAAATTCCAAAAACCAACACAATGCTCATTATTAACTAAATCGTCAATAATATTTTCATCAAGAATTCCATCCCAGATTCGGACATCATCTATTTCACCACTATAATTACCAAACTCAACTGGATCAATATCGCTCCATTGTCCAAGTGAAAAATTATAAAAATAAGGTAGCCTAACATATTCATTAATCGTAGCTTCGTGATTATTGTTCACATATAATTTTATATCACAAGAATCAAAAACTGTGGTGACAAAGTTCCACTTATCTTTATCAATTTTTGTTGTTCCAATAGCCTCTTCATTTTCATAAGATTTATAACAAGCACGAACAACTGGTTTTCCTTGTTCGTTAATATAAACTCCAAAATGTTGTCCAAAACTACCAGTTGTTCTATTTAAACCAAAGACAGCTCTTCTAATATTTTGCACGGAATTTGGTTTTAACCATGCTGAGATTGAAAAAGGATATTCTCTTACAAGACCACTATAAGAACTAATGACATAATCATCTATTCCATCAAAAGTAAGACTATTATTTATTTTACCATCAATCCAAGTTTGGTTCCATACATTCTCTATTACTCCAACATTTCCCATATAATCGGTTATTTCCGTGCCACTACCTTCATTAAGAGAAAAAATCCCGGTATGCCCGATTTTATCTCCTTCAAATATAGACTTTACTTCATTTACAGATAAAGCTCTATTCCAGATTACAACTTCGTCAACCTTTCCATCAAGAGAATAATATGGACTTTCCTCACATCTTCCACCTATAATTAAAGCTCCGGGAGAATTTCTAAGAACTCCTGTTTTATTTTCTGCAACAGAAGATAATTCCCCATCAAGATAGATTTTTAAATATGAACTATCAAAAGTAGCAGTGATGTTATGCCATTTCTTTAATTCTAAATCTGAAGTTTTAAGAGTTTGGGTTAAAGAAGAATATTCTCCATGAATTGTGAAAGAAGCTATTTTACTATTCCAATTATTGAAATGTAAAGAGTATGCTGTATATTTCCAAGCATTTTTTTTATTTCCTTTATCCAATAATTCACCATATCTATTGTAATTGTTTAAATAAACCCAACAAGAAATTGTTCCTGCTACAGATAAATCAAGAGATGGACTATCGGGAATTTTAATTAGATTATCAGAACCATTGAATTCTATACCTGTACCTTTGTAACCTTCTACCCACTGGGGATTCCGTACAAAATCTCCATCGTTATTGTTCGCTGTTAAGTCGTAAGTTTTGGTTCCGGTACCTTCTTCAAATGTCCAATGTCCGACAGCAGTTTCTTTGATAACATTCATATTACCCGTTGCAGAAGATGCAATTTGAAGATCCGCTTTGCTGACGTGTATTTTATTCTCACCACCTGCATTTTGCCAACTTACTATAGCGGTTATTGAAGCGGTATCCATTCTGGTGTTAAAATCATACTTCAAAGTATCAATCCAACCATTTAAAACAGAAATGTTTGGAGTTTGTATTGTGTCGCTTATAACCTGTTTTGAAGTTAACTGATTAACAGCGTATTGTAAAGCATAAGCACCAAGATTTTTTGCATCATATTCCACTGTACTTTGATTAATAATACTTGGAAGTGAGGCAGCTCTTCTCTGAACATTTAATGTAATAGTCGTCATTATTGCAATAACAACGACAAAAACAATAAGCACCATTTTCCCCATGATTATTACCTATTCCTTAACCATCTAAAAGATGATTCTATATTAATTAGTGTTAAGTCAAGTTTCAAATGACGCAAAAGATAAACCCCCTTTTCCGA
>JAOZMQ010000383.1 GCA_029934195.1 Candidatus Cloacimonadota bacterium
AAGTTTAGACACTACACAAAAAAATCCTTTTCGTTCAAGTACTTATTAGTAATTGGACAAAAAGGATATAAACCACAAATTTTGCTCTCGCTATTATGGATTTTAAGGAATACTTTCTAATAAAATCTTTTATTAGAAAGTTGTTCCGAATTGAAAATGAGGTTCCCATTTATCTTCATCAAAATTATAAGCATAGTCAAATCCCATTAAGCCAAAAGGACTTCTGATTCTTAAGCCTAACCCACCACCTTTTTTAAACTTTTTAGGATTAAAGTGTTCAAGTTTATTTCTACTATCACCTGCATCAAAAAAGAGAAGACCAATAACCTGATCTCCAGCAATAGGACAAGCATATTCTGTTGAAAATAAAATTTCTCTTAAACCACCATTATTTGGTCCTACTGAACGATCTTCATATCCTCTAAGTTGGTCAGCTCCCGTTCCACCTGGTGCAAATCTTTCTTCTGGTGGAACTTCATCTGAATCACCAAAAGCTGTAACGTATCCAAATCGCCATTTTGTTCTCAAAACAAGTTTCCAAAAAGTTTTTGTGAACCATTTAATTTCTGCAATTTGTTTGAAATAATCAAAATCACCGAGAAAAGGTCCTCCTGCCATCTCAGAATAGAGAGTAAAATTTGAACCTGAAGAAGGAAAAAAGACATTGTCTCTACTGTCACGTGAAAAAGTAAAATTCCCTGAACTATTATATTGCCACGCTATTTCGTCTAATTCAACGAGATAATCATCACTACTATCAATATCATTTTCATTAAGAATACTATACTTTTTTGAAGAAAGAGAATATCCTCCTAAGATTTTTGAATAGTTTAGAAAATCAACAGAATGACCAAGTCTAATCGCACCACCATTTGTGAAAATCTCGTAATTACTAGAGCTCCATTCTTTAGTTGTATGATAAATGGAAAATCCAGCTAAAGTATTGGAATCAAAAACATAAGGATTTGTGAAATCCAGTTCAAAGTTTTGAGTAGATCCTCCAAATTCCCATTTTAATCCGGCTTTCCAAGCATTTCCAAAAAGATTATTTTGGGAAAGCGAGAAACTCCCAATAAAACTATCAGTACTATTATAACCCACAGATCCATTGACGCTTCCAGAAGTTTTATCTTGAACACTAAAAGTTAAATCAATATCACCATTATCATTGATCGGCTCATAATCTAAACCAATATTCATTTCAAAAAATCCCATATTATAGATGTTTTGTTGAGACTGCATAACGCGTGATTGCTTAAAATAATCTCCCGGAGAAATTGCCAGTTGTCTTCTAATGATTTTTTCTTTTGTTTTACTATTACCTTTAATGAAAATTTGTCTAACTTTTGCTCTGGTATTTTCAGTAATTGTTAGTTTAATATTCAATTTATCATCATCTTTTTCCAAGACATCATCAAAAGTTGCGTAGATATATCCTTCTTCATAATACATGTTGTAGATTTTCCCAATTTGTTTTGAGAATTTTTCCTGATTATAAAGCTCATTTTCTTTATAAACAAAATTGCTTAAAAGAATATCGGTATTAAATCTAGTATTTCCGCTAATTGACACTGATCCAAAACGATATTGATTTCCCTCAACCAAATAAATATCAATATAAAGATATTTATCATCAATAATTTCTGATTCATTAGAAATAATATGTGCATCAATAAATCCTTTTTTCTTATAATATGTAATGATGAGATCAAGGTCTTCTTCAAATTTTTCTTTATCAAATTTTCCGGATCTAAAAAGACTGGCTTTTTTCGTTTTCATCTTTTTGGCTATTTTTTTTGAAGGCATCAGTTTATTGCCATGAAAGCGAATTTTTTTAATCGTGATTTTTTTTCCTTCATCAACTTTCACTAAAACATTTACTTGATTTTTCTCAAGTATTTCTGTATCAAAAGAAACTTTTGCTGAATGATACCCTTTCTCGCGATATTCCTTTATGATTGCCTGACTGACTTCTACTTTTAAAAAAGGAGACCAATAAGAACCTTTATCCAAATCGGTAATTTCTTCAATTTTTGATTTTCTAACTTTTTTATTACCTTTATAAGTTACTTTATTGACTATCAACAATTCCTCGACTATTACATTTAAAACAATTCCTTCAGCTGTTTTACGGCTATCAATCGAGATATTGTTAAAAACTCCAAGTTGATAGAGATTTTTAATTGATTCGGAAATATCATTTTCTGTAAGAAAATCTCCTGGTGCAAAAGCTAAAATCGAAACTATTAGCTCTTTATCAATATTCTTATTTCCTGTTACTTCAATATCAAAAATTATGTTTTCGTTTGCAAAAACCAAAACTGCTAAGATTAATAACAATCCGGTTAAGAAATATCTTTTAAGCATTTTTTCCCCATTTTTTTATTTTCTATTATGGTCAAAATTTCAAATAAGTTATTTGAGTAAAGCAATTTTTATATAGAATCAAAAATTACTGATTCACTAAGTTATTGTTGCAAAATAAACTTTACAAATCGTAAAAGAATTGACACCGTAAATTATAGGTGACCATTAAGAAGTTTCTAAAAATTGTTGCATAAAAAAATAAAGTTTCTATTTTAGTATCTGAATGAAAACTAACTTTTTCTAAATTTTATTTTTTTTGTCGCTTCTATGAAAATAGAAATTAAATATTTTTCCAATTAATCTTTTCTTCATGATCTTCTGTCCTTCATGGTTAAAATTTTTTTTTCGTTCAGGTACTATTTTAGCATTATGAAATTAAAATCAAATCTAAAATTAGAGATTGAAGTAAACGATTGCAATTTAAAAAACCTTACAATAGCTTTCTTATTTGCTTTATCCGGTTTATTTCAAAAATTTGATGCCATAAATTATTTATAAATTTACAAAAGGTATAATAAAAGTGAGTTCAAAAGAAAATAAGATTTTCCTCATTGTCTATGAAGTGCGGTTGAAATATCTGTATTCAATATGAAAGGTCAAAAAGTTAAAAATTTTGAAAATGGAATAGTTAGAAACAGGAAATCACAATATTTACTGAAACGGTAAAGATTCTAACGGAAAAAATTCTCCTTCTGGAGTTTATTTCTTTAAGATGACAACCGGAAAAGATGTTATTACTGAAAGAGCTATTTTGTTGAAATAATCCAATAAAGCAGAAGGGCTTCCTCTTCCTTTTAAGAGAGTTCCTCACTGCGAGGCGAAAGGATAATGAATAATAAATAATTCAAAAATTCCGGGCGTTTATGAAATAAAAAAAAGAATCACTCTCAACTTTTTTTATTCCCCTCTACAGAGGGGGGCGATTTATCGCTCGGGGTGTTTCACGCTCAACTGTCAATGGCAATTAAATCTGGTACAGTTTTGGAAGTCAAAACTGGTAT
>JAOZMQ010000048.1:0-3843 GCA_029934195.1 Candidatus Cloacimonadota bacterium
AGGCAAATTGTTGATTAAATTATTAGGTCACATTAAAATATTAAAAGGAAATCACAAAATTTTGTAACTACTGGATATCTATAGGTTTAGCAAAAAAAGAATATCTATGAGGTCAGGTGTTCTGAACTTACAAATAAATAGGAACGTAACCATCTTGGTTACAAACTTGCAAATAAATAGGAAAGTAACCATCTTGGTTACAAACTTGCAAATAAATGGGAAACAAAAACTCTGCACTTCCCAAAA
This sequence comes from Candidatus Cloacimonadota bacterium, assembly GCA_029934195.1. Classification (GTDB taxonomy): domain Bacteria; phylum Cloacimonadota; class Cloacimonadia; order Cloacimonadales; family JAOZMQ01; genus JAOZMQ01. The sequence continues at coordinate 247 of JAOZMQ010000048.1, forward strand.
AATCCCGAAGTCCCTACTAACGTGAGGAACTCCGGGATTTTTGTTCTCGCTTCACATTCATTTCCATCTGCCTATACAAACTTTGCAGACAGGTTCATTGCGAAGCAAGTTCAAAAAAACAGAGAACCTTGAACGCACGCAGACAAGTGGAAAAATGGGTCACATTAAAATCCATGCGATTAGGTTTCCTGAATTACTCTTTATTTCAGGATTAAAAATTTTGCAGTTAAGGATTTGTTTTTTGAATGAATTTTTGCAAAATAGACTCCGGAAGCTACAGATTTCCCTTGAAAATTTCTTCCGTTCCAGTAAATTGTTTGTTGTCCTTTATTTCTATTTTTTAAAGTTTTCTCTGATATTAATTGCCCTTTGATATTGTAAATCTCAAGTTCAATATCGGAAAAGTTATCGATGAAAAAACTGAAATTTGTTCCGGACGATATTTTCATTGGATTAGGAGAAATACATAAAATAGATTCACTTTCTATAGAGATATTTCCATTTTCTACAATTAATTGTGGAGCAGAGATTGTAAAATCATCAATAAAAATCCCAATATCATCCATAGAAAAATATTCATTGAAATCAGGGAAAATTTCAGCAAAATTAAAAACTAATTTCAAATTAAAAGATTCTCCTATTTGAATATTACTCAGAATTAAATCTTGAAGAGTCAGAGAAAATTCAATCCAATCTCCTTCAATATAAGTCTCGATAACTCGGCTGTGTTCTTCAGGTAAAGCTCCACCGGCACCGAGAAAAAGCAAAGTATCAATCTCAGCATTATGTTCTAATAAGAAAAAAACACCGTCATTTCCATACATTGGCATCTTGTATTTGTACATAAAAGAAAATTCCATTTCCGGCAAATAAATAAAAGACGGAGATTCTATGGAATAAGTTCCAGAAAATTCAGGACGGCAGGATAATGAAAAATTTCCACTATTTGCATAATTATCTACAAGTTGCCATTCCGGTGCAGATGCCCAATTTAATGGTGATTCAAAATCATTATTGTATTCTGCATTTTCATTTGGAATTAAAATTTGTTTGGAAAAAGAATAAGGAACATCTTCCGAAATTGCTTCCATATCAAGAGATATTACTCCAATAAAATCATCAGGAGTTTGTTCATTAAAAGAAGCGGTTAAATCAATTTGGATAGAATCATTGGGATTGAAATTAGTTTCAGTTATAATATTTTGTGAAAGCAGAAAACATTCATTATTTGTTGATAAAATTCCAGAAAAATTCTCAATATTTACTGCTGATATATTTTTCAATAAAAGAGAAAATTCAACATTATTGTCTCTATTTAACAAAGTTTCATAATCTAAAGAAATCATTGTTAAAGAAATTTCAGGTGCTTGAATTTTTAGTGGAAAAATTTTATTGGTTATCATTTCATCGGAATTGCTATCAATTATTTTCATATTAAAAGAAATTAAATCATTATTTGATAGTTGGTAAGAAACTGATGGAGCAAAAATTTCTCCGTTTATTGAAGGAAGTGTAATTTCTTCTCCCGCCAGTATTTCATAAACTTCATTGTCAGCTTGTAAATTGAGCAATTCTCCATTATATTCAAATTCAATACTGAATGAAAAAGGATTTGACGTTGGATTGGAAAGTGAAGATAAAATTGAAATTTCATCTCCTTGTTTGTAAAAAGAATTTTGATTTTCTGCATCTCTAATAAATGGTTGGATATAATTATCGGAATTAAAATTATCATCTTCATAAACTCGATAGCCATTTTTGTAAACTGTTAACTCGTCTTCAATCGTGGAATCTATAGCAAAAAATACAATTCCATTTTCATCAGTTTCCCCTTGATAATCAAGACCGATTGAGATAACAGCTCCTTCAACTGGAAGCTCATTGTCATAAATTTGGAAGTAAATGGAATCATTGACCGCAAAAATATCCGTAGAGAACTCTTTTGGATTTTCATTAAAAAGATTGAAGTATGAATCTCCGATAGCATTTAATTCATAAGCCACCCATTTGTAAACAGAAACTCCTTGATAAAATGGAACAAAAGGAAGTTTTTGTAAAGTATTCGCTTGAGATAAAATCGTAATATTCTCTTCAAAGAAATTCTTGAAAAATTCTTTTTGATAAAACTCAGAAAATCCAAAACCCGGTGCTGCTGGAGCTCCCCAACCATAACGAGAATTACCGATAAATCCAAGAAATCCTCCTGAATCCGGAATTAATAATTTCTCGGCAATTGTCTCATAATCAAGAGCAGATGACCAACAACCGATGGAATAAATCAAGCCTCCCCAATTATTATTCAGATTTTCAATATTGGTTAATTTGATAGAACCTGATTCCAACGATAAAGCTCTATAACCTGCATGTCCGGTATGTTGAACTAAATTTTGATTCTCGTTCAAAGAATTATAGGCGTTTTGTTGATTGGAATTTTCACCCCAAAGAAAATCAATTGCAAAAAATTCAGGGAAAAATTGGTCATAGATATATTGCTGACAAACTTTACTGTTTGCACCTTCCCACAATTCCATACAAAATCCACTTGCCTTTTCATAATTTGCAATTTCTCCCTTTTCATAATTCAATAATCTATTAACATAAGAGCTTACTTCAGCGGAATTTTTTGCTGTAATTCTCGATAAATAAATTTCTGGAATATAATCAATATTATCGTCATCTTCACCATAAATACCGTTTTGATTATCATCCCAACTGCCGTTTAAACAAGAATAATACATATCGGAAGGAATTTCATTTTCACCTACAAGAAGTCCATATTGGCAATCAAAAGCGAAAACTGCTCGGTATGGAATATCTTGAATATCTGCTCCAAGTGTGAGATAATCAATGTTTTCAGAATCATAAATATCAATGATAAAATTTCTTAATTTTTCTTGTAAATCTATACCGGAATACTCCTCATTTATGGATTCAATTGTTTTTTGAAAAATGGTCAATCCTTGTTTTCTTCTCCAATCTAATAATGGTTGATAGGCTGGAAGAAAACTTTCTGGAGAAATTAGAAGATATTTTATTTCATTTTCTCTTGCAGTGTTTCTTGAAAAAATGTGATTATTGATCTCTCGGTCAACATTATTATCAATAGAAATTGAGGATTTATTATCATTTTTAAAGGAAATATCAACAACAAAATTTTGTGGAATTAAGAGGATTTTATCAGCAGGATTGTATTGAGCAGAAAAATATGTGAAATATCCAATTTTTCCGGAATTGCCAAAATTATCGATAAAATTTTCTGGAAATATTGTGGAATAGGCATCAATATTTTTTTCAAAATTACTTTCAACTTCGAAAGAAATTGGAATTGATTGTTGAGTTGGAAAAAGCTCATTTTCTAAAACTATTTGTTTGAAGTTTAATGGAGTGATTACAATTTTATCAATGATCTTACCAGTTGGAATTTCAAAAAAATATTTCTGTAAAGGTATTGAGGGAGTTCCAATTTGGGAAGTATTAATTATTTCACCTTCAATCTGATAATGAGTAAATCCGTTGTTATCTAAAAGATTATAATCAACATTCTCAAATTCTAAAGTAAGAGAATTGAGTGAGAGAACAAAAAAGATTGCTAATATA